>JACNLN010000199.1 GCA_014381485.1 Fidelibacterota bacterium | reverse complement strand
ACAGCACATCACAACTATTATCTTCAACAATCAGGGGTAAACCAATCATATTCCATCCGTTGATATGTGTGAATGAAATTGAGGTCTGATTCCCATTACTTAAAACCGATAGAATTACAGGAACGATGACAGTTGGTTGTGAGTTTGTATTGATGTTAATATTGGCACTGTATGATCCAAGAGGTAATCCCGATGAATTTGCCTCAACAGTAAAGGTAGCACTTTCACCGTTCTGGAGTTCACCCTGTAAATCCCCCTCTTGAGGAGTAATCGTCAACCAGTTTGGCAGAGAAGTTACTTGACGAAAGTGTAACGATAAGTTATCATGAACATAACTATCATTAAACACAACTTGTAATCCTATATTACCCTCACCATTTTGGATACCAATCGTTGCTGTTGTAATATCACCTTCCATATACTGATAGTTTACTTGAATATCTCCATTAGGGTATAATATCATCTGGAAATCATAAGTCCCATTGTTTGTACCGGGATAGTGAATAACGTCGTCAAACCAGACAACAAATTTTTCCGAATCGCCATAGTAGTACACCTCTCCTCCCTGGAGGGGATCAAGATCGTCCCAAAATCCAAATATTGCAGGACATGGAGCATTTGATGAGGGAATACCGAAATTTTCCCATTCGCTATTATCATCACCAAAACCAATCCAACCATTTGGATTTACAATACACTGTGTGTACGTTTGTTCATAAAAAGGGAATTCAAAACCAATTTCAAGGGGATCAGAAGCCCAGTCATTATGAGAAAAGGAAAGCTGGGTACTGATATCGGAAATATCTGTCCACTCATAATCAATGGATGGCTCAAGGTCGGAATCACTCCAGAAATATCCTGAACCGTCAGGACCACCCCCAGGAACTTCAAACGGGGATTCAAGAGTTGGGTATTCTTGGCTAACATCATAATATAAAACGGACCCAAGCTCACCATCGTTTAAAATACTCAATGTGCTAGATTCAAATTGATCTGGTTGTAAAGAAAAATTAAATATTTCTGGATTATAAGATAAAGAAGGGGAAGGTAATTCTGTTGATGGATAGGTTGTGATAAACAGAGCAGTGCCGTCATCTAATGGCATAGCTGCTGTAGGATAATCATTACTGAATGTGTATTGTAATCCATCATTGCACAGGTAATTTTCAATACCAATTGTACAGTACGCTCCTGGAGAATAGTAATCTCCTAATGATGTATTATTAAAAGTTTTATATTGAATTTTTATTTCATTGTCACCAAAAGGTGGTACGGGGTTATTATAGAGGATGATCTGGAATGATTCCAGTGAATTTGAGGTATATGTCCTCATATCTGACCACTCAATTATGACGTATTCCTGGGCGGAATCGATATAAGCGTACACATTTCCACCCCCACTCGTCTTTAAATCATCCCAGAATACGGCAACCATAGGAGATGGACCTCCAGGACCAGGAATCGGGTAATTACGAAAAGATTCAAGTTCTGAATATCCAAACGCAATCCAACCATTTGTACTTATGGTGATTTCTTCATAACCAATCCTATAGAACCTGAAAGTAAACGGCAAATTTAAGTGAGCAGATTGCTGGGATTGCGGACTTCCATAACCATAATCCACCATGTTAAAACTGGTACCTTCTCCTCCGTAGGAAGGGTCAATTTCTATCCAATTGTAAACAGGAGCAAAACTGTAGCCTACATCACCAGAATCGTAAATGTAGTATCCATGATTATCTGGACCTAGTGGATCAATTTCAGTTATTTCTCCAACCTGTAGATTGAAATACTCAATCCTGTTGTAACCATCATTACTTTGAATATGTAATGATAATGGTAACATCGTACCATTTATGATGCCATGGCTTGCGCTGATTGTAAATAGATCTGTTGATTCGACTGTTTCACCGGATGAGATATTTCCCCAACTACCGGTACTATCGAGGATTTCCAATAATTCGCTGTCAATGTTTAACTCAGCAAATACGTTATTTGCTGTAATTGAGCCGGTATTTCCAAGACTAATAGAAATGTTTTTTGTTTCTCCTGGATTAATGAAACCACCTCCCTCGATTGAATAGCCATCTATAGTTAATAAGCTGCCTTGAACGTCAATAGGAATGATAGCATTCCATTCATTAGAGGAATCATCTACAATATTTAATCTAAGTTTTGTATCTTCTTCGTCAATTGCCGATGGTAGAAGTGAAAGAGAAAACGTCTCCCCATATTCAGATTCTCCCGGAACAATGGTGCCATATGAAACGGTAGGAATGAAAATAGTTACCAGATTGGAAGTTGTACTCAAAGTAGCTGCGATGCCAGAAACACTCTGTGTACTATAATTTTTTAATGGAATTGATAAGCCAACCGTTTCCCCGGGATTTAATATTCCATTATCATCATCGCTAATCTCAACTGGTAATTGATTATCGATATTAATTAATGCACCCTCAGAAATAATGGAAGTAGTTCCTTCGTATGGTTTACAGTTTTGTTTGGTTACCGTGATAAGAACATCACCAATACTATTATAATCTAAAGCTATTGTTGTACTCCCTGAGTCATCAGTATAAGCACTGATAAATATTTCATCATCCCCTTTTAATAGTGTTACCATCACATTTTCGATAGGGCGACCAAATTCATCTTGAACAACAATATCAATGTAATTTGTACCATAAGGTATTTCAGATAGGTACTCAACATTTAAATTAGTTGGAGTATCCGTCCATAGATGTGTCGCAGGATCTCCCATCAGATTATTCCAATGTGTGAATCTATATACCGCGTTGTATTGTGTGGAGTAGTATGTATTGTATAAAGCTAACTCGCCATTGACTAATGAAGCACCACTAGTTTCAAGTTTCTTTACAAAAGTACCATCATACATTCCCATATCCACAATATTGTTGTAGGCTGTATGTGTGCCAAGTGTTGCCGTACCAACTGCAGCTACAGCTCCTTTCGGATTTGATGCAGTTCCGTACCGGAAAAATGCCTCAGATAAACAGGTGTTATTAGCGAAATCTCCTGTACCACAAGTTAGAACGGTTGCAAAGGGAAGTTTAAAACCATTATTTGCCGCGTTAATATTCCCTGAACCAAATCCACTGACCCCCCAATAGCCACGGTAGTTAAAATATAGAACCCCTTCTTCCAGTTGATTTTCCATCCAGTAGGAATAATTACCTTCACCCAAATTCGTATGAATATCCTCCATACCATAGGTCTCCATTATCTCGGCAATGTATTCATTTGTTATGACTGCTGAAATACCTGAATAGCTTGGGTCACCAACTAAGGCGGCTTTTTCATAATAATCTATCATATCATCTATATAGGTGGCTTTTTCATAGTGTATTATTTTACTTACCACCGTGCTGAGATGGCTCGATGTTTGGACAGATATACGACCAACTATTACTTCTGGTAAAAGATCATCTCCATCTAATTGAGAATAGGGGTGGTCACCTTCACCATAATAACCGGAATTGTTTTCATAGAAGGTGGGGATACTGAATGATCCGCTGACATCACCCACCAGT
Source organism: Fidelibacterota bacterium (assembly GCA_014381485.1). Lineage (GTDB taxonomy): Bacteria > Fidelibacterota > Marinisomatia > Marinisomatales > CAZVFT01 > JACNLN01. Next base: position 270 of record JACNLN010000199.1, on the reverse strand, counting down.
CCAATGAATTCCGGGGGAGGGTCCAGGGAATAATATGTATCCTGAATATAATTCTTGATCTGGCTGGATGAACCACCGGTTTCTGAAGTAGAGGCGGTATAAACGATGTATCCCCTTTGATGTCGCCACTCAACTAATTGCTGGAAATATGGGTTAGTCTCAGAGTTGCCACCACATATATATAAAATAGCCGGTTGCTGATAATCCTCAGTGCGGTCTGATGGTGTATAGTTTACGACTAATCCTTCATATAATTTATCAAATGCTCTG
>JACNLN010000109.1:13022-20226 GCA_014381485.1 Fidelibacterota bacterium | reverse complement strand
AAAAAGTGATATTGTTGAAAATCACGTAGCATTAACGGTATTGACTTGATTCTTTGATGTTTACAAAAAAAGTTACACGGTAATCCGTCGGCAGACAGTTGTTTAAGGATTACTTTTCAGTAGCAGATCAGAATTTTTAGAGAGGAAAAAAATATATAAGACAAACTCTTAACTGATGCTGGAATCCTGATTATTTATTCTTCCATTTTATTTTATCATCACCCTCTTTAGACCAACAAACAGCCAGGTATATGCCACTGCAGCGGAGACCAGCATGGAAATGACCATAGCAATCCAGACCCATTCCACCGGCTTATTCATCCAGTAAACAAAAACATAAGCTAAAGATATGCTCACAAGAAGAACCCGGAGGAATGTAATTACCAGCATAGGCATTCCATGTCCAAGTCCCTGAAGAATCCTCCCGCTCATCATACTGATAGCAATAAACGGGTAGGAAAAAACCATAATCCTTAAATAGTGAATACCAGCAGTAGTAATTCCGACATCGTCACTGAAGAGTGCCATGATTTGGGGGGCAAAGGTAAAAATAATTGCTCCCATTCCAAGACCAATATAGACAGCTCGGCTCATCCCGTATTTGATAATTTGCTGGAGAAGATCCCTCCGCTTGGCTCCGTAGAACATCCCAACCAGCGTCACTGCACTCGAAGCGATTGCTATGGCAGGCATCAGGAAAAAGTGATCAACGCGATGTCCAACCTGATAGGCGGCTACTGGGTCACCAGAAAATGAAATCAGAATCTTATTAAAAGCTCCACTCCCCAGAGACATGATGACCATGGAAAACGACGATGGAATCCCGATCTTGAAAATTTTCTCCACAATCTCACGAGAAATTTTGAAATCTTTCAGAGTAAAGGCAATGTACGCATGTCCCTTTACCAGCAGAAAGTAGGCAAAAGCCGAAGCGGATACTCCAGCACTTACGACTGTTGCGAGGGCTGCTCCCCTCACTCCCATACCCAATCCAAAAATTAAGATAGGATCTAGAATTATATTGAGAAGGGTCGAACCTCCCTGGATCAGCATGGGTGTTTTCATATCCCCTTCCCCTGAAAGAATCGAGCGGAAGAAAATAGACATCACCACAAAGATGTGTCCCGTAGCCATAATTCTGAAATAACTCCATGCTAATTCCAGAAGATTCGGTGGAACGCCCAAAGTGCTTAAAAACCTTTTTCCCCATAACAAACCGATGAATGTAAAAAAAGAGCCAATGATCACCCCGAGCATGACAGCATGTTCAGCACTGTTATCAGCACTCTGTTTTCTTTCAGCGCCAATAAACTTAGCGATTGTTGCCGTCACGCCTATCCCCAGACCAAAACTGATTCCTGTGGCAAAGAATATAAGAGGCATGTTGAATGCCAGAGCTGTCAAAGCTTCACCGCTGACCCGTCCCACAAAAATCATGTCCACAATAATGTAAACAGTCTGCACAACCATCCCTAACATCGTGGGGATAGCCAGCGTCCAGAGTCCCTTTCGGGGATTAGAGATAAATTCCTTCAGGCGGCTGGATTTCTCCTTTGGCGTTATTTCGATTGTTTCTTCAGACATCTACCACCACACCTGTTTGCCATTCTCAAGAGTAAATATCCGCTCTTCCTTTCGAGAACCTTCTTTTATCAGCCAATACAACCGATTTGCAGGTATGTTATGAAACAACATAGGTTCATCTGTTGCCTGCTGTTTACCGACTGAGACCCATTCATCTTCCCAGAAAAAAAGTTTGTATATTTCCCCAGATTCCAGGAAAACCACATCCCTGCCTACTGTGGCGTCAGCAATTTTCTTCCTGGTTGTTGAGATTAACCTTGCTGTAACACTGTCAATAGCAGACAAACCATCAAGACGGCGAATCTCACCTTTTGGGTCTAATATAAACGGAGAAGCGGCAGGCTCCAGTTCCTCATGAACATAGTACATAGGAAGGTAGACAATGTTGCTGCCCATTTCACAAAACCGGACACTATTTCCTACAATCTTTCCCCACTGAATTGCCTTCCACTCACCCGAATTAAAAACGGACAGATAGGCATAGTTGGTGCTGTCTGGAACAGATTTCTCCAGGTCAACAACCACATCAACAACATCAATGTAATAGCGAGTTACATCCCGGTAGTACTTCCCGGAAAGCCAGGGTGGAGCTTTTTCCCAATCCTCAAGTATAAAGACTAAATTCCCTTTTTGTTTGCTGTACGTTTTGCGATACACTTTTGCAAAACGGTTAGTCAGGGAGTATTTTCCTGGATTTGCCTCACATCCCATAAATGGAATTACTTCTCCATTTTTTACAAGTATAGCGTTCCAGGCGTGGTTTCCTCCAGCGTCAGCCCAGTGTGGAGTATAATCGCTTGTCACTGCCAGTCCAACAGCTCGCATGGCATAAATTGTCAGATTGGTCATATCTTCACAGCGGCCACTGTGCGTTTCCATCATTTCAGAAAGTCCCAGATCAGTGGGGTGACAGTAAAAGAGAGGATCAAAAGTAAACCACGATTTCAGATCGTCATTAATGCGGCTCCCAACCTCGATGCAGTCCTGGGGATCAGATAATTCCCCGGGGAGATTTTGATATCGATTAAAAAAATGTTCTCGCCACAATTCCAGCGGTTCATTACTGCCCCGGTAGGGAAGCACGTATTCACAGAAGTCTTCATATGATAGGTAGCTTGCCCATGGTAGGGTTTTCCACGCTTTAAATGCCAGTTCAACATTTTCAATCAAATATTCTGAAGAAATTTCTTTTAGATCATAAAATCTCTCTTTACGATCGAAGTGGAGTTCCCCTGTCTCTGTTTCCATAGAATCCAATGCGGCAATCACTGTATTGTAATCCGGGTAATTCAGAACATTGAAGTCAATTTCCTCGCCTGTGGAATCATAAAGAGCAAAGGTTACATAGGAATGGTCCTCCATATTGCCAATCAGGAAAAAAAGTGCTTCCAATTGCAAGCTGTCTCCTTTCTCTCGGAAATAGGTAATAGCTTTCTCCAGCTCGAATCGATTGGATCCCTTCCTCTCAAGATTTCTGATCACATCTTCAGGTAACAAATTGACCTTGTTGGTCTGATATGACACAATCCCAACAATGATCATGACAGCCAGAAACATAATAGTATAAAAATATTTCATTTTTTTCACCCCTTAAATTGCTATAAACTAAGGCGTTGAATTAGCATCAAAATGACCGTATTTCCTATTGATAATCAATCTTAGAGCGGGGCTTTCATAGCATCAAAGAATTCTTATGAGTTCAGAAGTAAAATCCAAACTGATTAAAGCCATTTTTGTTATTGTTTACATCTATTTATTCCTGCTAAGCATCAAGTTATTAGGTCATTCTTTCAAGCTCTTTGGAGAAGGATTTGCTGAGTCTATGATTCAGATGACCTCAAATCCTTTCGCAGGACTCATCATCGGCATTATTGCAACAAGCTTAATCCAGAGCTCATCCACCACAACGTCCCTTGTTGTCGGAATGGTGGCAGGAGGAGCGTTAACTCTTGAAAATGCTATTCCAATTATTATGGGTGCCAATATTGGGACCACCATCACCAACACCCTCGTCTCCTTCGGCCATATTACACGGAGAGCAGAATTCAAACGAGCATTCTCCGCTAGTATCGTACACGATTTCTTTAACGTTTTAGCAGTGATTGTTCTATTTCCCATTGAAATGTTTTTTCATCCCATCCAAAAAAGTGCTTCCATACTCGAGAACATTTTTTCTAGTGCTGGTGGATATAAGGCTTTTAATCCTCTAAAATTCATCCTGGATCCTGCTATCCAATTATTCGATTCTATATTTACTCAGTTACCACAACCTCACATCTTCCTGATGATTTTTTCTATCATTATTCTTTTTATGTCCCTCATACAACTGGTAAAAACAATCCGTTCACTCGTGATTCATCGCCTTGAAGTTATTATCAATGATTACCTGTTTAAAAATGCCGTAATTGGATTTCTTTTGGGTGCTATTATCACTGCGGTTGTACAAAGTAGTTCTGTTACCACTTCCATAATCATTCCCTTGGCAGGTGCGGGAATTGTGACCGTGGCTCAAATTTTTCCATACACCCTTGGCAGTAATATTGGTACTACAGTAACCGCTCTCCTGGCAGCAATGACAACACAGAATACTGTTGCTGTAACCGTAGCATTTTCTCACCTCTGTTTTAATATTTTTGGGATTGCAATTTTTTATCCCCTGCGGAGAATTCCTATCAATCTCTCGATATATATTGGAGAAAAAGTGGGTAAGTCAACAAGAAACCTTGCTATTTATATTACCATCTACATTTTATTATATTTTATTCCTATTATGTTCATATTTTTAATCTAATAAAAGAGGATACAATATGTGGAAAGAACTAATAAAAATCTGGAAATCGGTAGGGCTTTTAGAACAGGCTTGGAATGAATCGTATGAAATGCTTGGATTATCTCGGGAGATTTTCGTCCAGGCAATCAAATACCTTCGCGATGGAGTAAACAGAGCCACACTGATAGCCCTCAAAAAGCGGGACGAGGAAATCAATGCTTATCAGAGAGATGTCCGTCGGAAGGTGATGACTCATTACTCCATTGAAAAGGAAACGACAGATATTGCCAGCGGACTCGTACTCGTGAATATGGTTGTGGATATTGAGCGCCTTGGTGATTACACAAAAAATATTTTGGATCTGGCCATACAACACCCTCAAACTATCATATCTGAAGAATTGTCAAAAGACCTGCACATGGTGGAGACTGAAATGGTTATCCGATTCGACAAAACATTAGAAGCCATTCATACCCAGGATCCAGAAGTGGCTAAATCCCTGATGGATACCTACCAAGAGCAGGTAACCGATATATCAGATTCCATTGTGAATGGTGTGCTGTCCGGCGAACTTACCTTTGGATCTGAATCCAAAACAGCTGCAGTAGCGCTTTATGCAAGATACTTAAAACGGATTGGCGCTCACCTGAAAAATATTACAACTACCCAGGTGAATCCTTTTGATGCGATTGGATATAAACCAAAAAAAGAGCATTAAAGTTACATGGTTCCAAGAAGTGAGGCGTGATCTTTAAAAGGAATACATTAGCTTAAAGTAGACATTATCATTACTATCGAACTGGCCAAAAATGTTTTCTTCATTCCCCCAGATTAGATCAACTCCAAATTCTGCTGAGACATTATCGGCAATTTCGTATCCAAATATCATACGGCTCAAACCGGATTCTTCTGTTGTGTCGTATAACATCAACCACCGCGCACTTGCAGTTTCATTCCAGAAAGTACCGGATATCATAAGCGTCATCCATTCCTCCACTTCATTTGCCTTCTGAATGGTATCTACATAATCAAGGATCTGCTTTCGAATGTACTGAGTGGAAATGGTGGAACCCCAGGGACCACTGATATCTAATGCCAACATACCCTGAAAATAACCCAACATACACGTGTTGTCGTCAAATACTATAGTAGAAAACGTTACTTTAGGGTCTACATTAAAATAATAATCTGGGAAATAACCAAATTCACCTCGAAAGACCGCACCTAAAACTGGCTTTGAGAAGTTGAGACCAAACATGTTAACTCGTCTAAAATAGGAATACACTTTTATTTTCACAGGGGGATCCTCCAAATTCAACGTGTCAATATCCATTGATACGAGATATCGGTCCTGATAGGATTGAAGGAATAAAAAACTGTAATCAGTTCCAAATGCGAATCCCGATAATTTTAAACCATACTCACTGTTTTGAAGCTTACTTGGAGGTTCCTCCGATTTTCCCCACGCTAACGGTATCTCAACTCCGGTCGGAGTAATAAACGCCTGTGGCTGATAGAAAGCCCAATCACTTCCCTGTTCAGCAAAACGCCATGGTTCAAATTTTGGAATCCAAATAGCTTCCAATACCAAAGTCTCTGTGTAAACACTTGCCTTTACCATAGGAATGCCAATACGAATGTCCTCAAAATCCTGCAGTAGAAAATAGCGCAAGTCAAGTGGGTTAACAATATCGTTGATGAAAACACCGTCAGCCTTTCCCCACACCACCTGCTGCTTTCCGATTCGAAGATCAACCTTATCGAAGTAGATATCCAGAAACAGTTCTCTGAGCGTCATTTCCGGAGAGCCCTCAATCAGGAGATCGTCACTAACATCAAAACTGGCATACCCCCGAGTCCAATCTCCCGAGATTGTTGTGTTCAGTCGGAATCGATTTCTCAACATCATATAGTCTGGATCTTCATCCGCCCGGATTGCTGTCCAGTTCTGCAAATAGCCATCAAATTGTGGTTGAGCTGTTAATAGTGTCATTACACACAATAATATCAGAATAATTATTTTCACTATTTCACCCTTTGCAAAAATCTTTTGGTAAAGAAATTATCTCTAATTCCTGTATCATATTCGTATTCTGACATTTCCATGATAGTTTTATGTTCCGTTTGCACATTTTTCATCTTCATTTTTATTACGGACCAATAATTTCCGTCCAGGCGCTGTTTTAAGAAATCCAATACTTTTAACAGACGGTTATTTTTGTCATAAAATTGCACTTTTGTCATGACAAACCAATTCTTATCCACCCAAATAATCCTTTTGTTATAGGCTGTATCCTTCCGTTTAGGAATTGCCTGCACTTTGTAACAATTAACGCCATTGACTTCTTCCTCACCCAGCAGTTCATACTCGTCATCATCCAGTTTGCGACCACCAATGTCCTCATAAGTGAAATCGCTTCCCATAAAGTTTTCTGATTTTTCCCGAGCGGCAATCCGCTTGACTTTCCCCAATGCTGGCAGAAACAGCCACTGGTCATCATTCTTGTTGCTTTCCCGGTATTCCCACATGAGAAATCCAGTGCCTTTCACATCTGTTGGCTTCAAAAATCTGATGAGAGATTTGCTTTTGAATTTTCCCTTATCAAAATTCCGCTGGTAACGAGTTATTTCCCGAACCCGCTTTTTTTCTCTTCCGCGTTTAATGGAAATCAATGTCATGGTTGTTTTAGCTACCATTGATTTCGGTTCCGGCCAGGCATCTACTTTTTCCATGATCTGCCGACCGGTCATTTGACCAAAAACAAAGGACATCATCAATCCCCAAATGATTACACCATTTTTCATTTTATTCTCCTTCACCAATATCTGTAACCGCAGACTTCACGTCTT
>JACNLN010000109.1:0-12966 GCA_014381485.1 Fidelibacterota bacterium | reverse complement strand
GCAAACAAACATGCTCATCGCAAATAACCTTTGTAACCGCAGACATCACGTCTGCGTAAACTCAGCCATAAAGGCTGAGGCTACACTTTTATTCGTTGTATCGAAAACGTTCAACTATTTTATCCCAATCAAATCCGGTTGATCCACTGTACGAATATTCCCACCAATACTTTACCACACCCCTGCGTACAGGATTATTCAAAACATAAAGAATTTGATTATTTAAATCTTCGTTACTCCGATGGATATGATCGTAAAAATCCTTCTGCCATCTTACGGAGGGTCTGTTTTGTGAAAACCAATACCCAGACTGTTGTTTAAAATCTACCATAGCTTTATATGTATCTGCCTGATCAGAGTCACCAAACATAACGATATGAGTATGATCTGGAATAAAAGTATAAATACATTTGCAAAGATTATCTTGAACTCCTTTTTCCAAAGAATCAATCATGGCCTTAAATGTATTCATCTCGCATAAAACAGGTTGCCTATGTTTCACCAGTGCTGTAAAAGTCACAACCACACGTCCCTGATAAAATTCCCGATCCAGTCTATGTTTTTTCTCTCTTATCCTCATCTATATCTGTAACCGCAGACTTCATGTCTGCTCAAACTCAGCCAAGACTGATATCATTTTTTGTGTCCATAGATTATCATCATTCCCGGCGGCGTCAGTATCAGAGCCAGTCCAAATGCTTTCAAGAAGTTTTTCCTGAACTTCAGTTCTGCCAGTCCTGAAGCCTGCAGGCAGGCAACCCCATAGATTACTACTACAATGCTGATATTCCTCCACAGAAATCCACCAAGATCAGGCCACCATTGTGACGTATAACCACCAGAATCAAAGTACCAATTCCAGATCCACACGATACCTTCATAACACCAGTAGATCAGGATAAATAAAATCCCAACGGAAAATATTCTGGATATGATATTATCTTTTACTTTCATTATTTCCTCAGCGATGTAAGAATTTGGGATTAATCCAGCTTACAATTGCTGGTAGCAATGCTAACGATCCGAACAGGCACATACTGATTGACAACATAATCAAAAAACCGAAAAAGTAGACAGGTAAAAAGACCGATAGCGTAAGAACGGTGAATCCAATGATAACTGAAAGTGCATTGAAAACGATCCCTTTCCCGGAAATTCTCAAGGTGGTATAAATTGCTTCTTCAAGTTTCTGTCCACTGCGGATGTGTTCGCGGAGATGCCACAGGAAATGAACAGTGTAATCCACCCCGACGCCTATCATTATGCTGGTTAACATTGCCGTTGCCATATTCAACTCAATATTCAGATATCCCATCAAACCAAATACCAGAATAATAGCTGTTCCCAGGGGAATAATTGACAGTAAACCTCCAACGAATGAGCGGAAGATGAAAGTCATGATAATAAAAATAATCACTAACGAAACCGATAAACTTACCATCTGCCCGCGTACAATCATTTTTGCCAATTCTCCAATTAGTGCTGCGGCGCCAGTTAGTGTTATTGGAACACCAAATAAATTGGCACGAATATAATCTTCTGTATCTTCCACCATTTTCACAATCTGGCTGGTCTTTATTTTTTTCAGACGAACGATCAGGTGGGCATTTTCTGGGTAATCAATATCATCAATGAATTGATCAAAATCAGACTCATCGCCAGTTAAGCTGTATAAAAACAGATATTGTGCGATCAGTTGTCGATTGTCAGGAATAACTTCAAATTCTTTCTTGCCACCGTGAAAGGCACAGTGCATTTTCTTTATTTGATCCACAATTGATGCGGTTCTGGAGACCAGAGGATTTTTTTCCAGATGAGATGCCACCTGATCAATTTTTCTCAATGTCTCAGGTTCTTTAATATCTCCATTAACCTGAATAGATATTTGAGTCGCACCACCAAACATTTCGGTAATTGCGTTGTTGTTGATTCTGATGGGGTTGTCCTCATTATAATAATGATCTGGGTCAGTGTCAACCACAATACGCTGAATTCCAAGCCCAACAAAGATCAAAACTGCCGCCATTATTAATAAAAATGGTTTGCGAAAGTTAATAAAAAATTTTCCCCAGCCATGAAGAAAACGATTCATTTTATCAAGACTGTGTTCCTGTGAAAGAAACTTGGGTCGGTTAGCAACAAGAAGAGCTGCTGGAATGAATAACAAGCTCATCACAAAAGCCACCAGAATCCCAAAAGAAACGAGCCAGCCTAATTCCTTTATTCGCGGAAGAACATGCCCCATCAAACTTAAAAAACCAATGATGGTAGTTAATCCTGCTATAAAAATTGGTGCGCGAAGCTTTCTGAGTGTTTTTCTTATTATCTCCGCTTTCAAAATTTCTGGATCCGATTTAGTATATTCATAATAATGTGCAATAATGTGGATTCCATAATCATTTGCAATTGCGATCAACATTACTGGAATAATCACACCGATAAAAACCAGTTTAATTCCAAGTAAAGACATCATTCCGAAAGTCCAGATGACGGAAATAATTACAACTGATAGAGGCATAAAAACACCCAGCCAGCTGCGGAAACTGAGAGACAAAAGAATAATCATCAGGAAAATCCCATAAGGCATAAATGTCTTCATGTCAATTTGCATGTTTTTAGATATCGCCGCTCTGATAACCGGCATGCCGGAGTAATAAAACTCCTCAGGGCCTTCGAAATGCTCTTTCAGTTTTATTATCTGATCCCTCAGAACGTATTCATCGTAATCAAAAGAGGATGACAGCTGGCAGATGAAAGCCATCCCGCAGAAATCTTCTGTAACCATATTACCGTAAACCAGATCGTTTCCTATCAACTTGGCTTTTAATTCTTTTATCTCTTCAGCTGTGGTGGGATATTCTTCCAGAAAATCCTCTACTACAAAGCCATCTTCCGTGCTAATTATATCTCTGGCGTTATATAAAGAAAACACTTGAATAAACTGCTCAATGTTTTCCAGGGAATCGTGTAATGCTTCAAATTTGGTCAGAGTGTGTTTACTCAATAAACTGTCCGATTTAACGCCAACTATTACAATCTCCGACCCGGTAAAAAGCGAATCAATCATGTCCATATTTACTCTAACCGGATGATCTTTAGCAATCATCGCTTTCATGCTGGGGTCCAACTCCAGAGCGGGTATTTGCCACAGAAATAGAAGTGTTACAAAAATAGATCCACCAATAATGGTTCGTGGGTAATTCAGTAAGAGCTTAAATAGTCTCGACATGTTGTATTCCTTTGTCTGTGAAGAGTCCTGTAGTGATCATTTTTACGAAAGTTCGGATTGTGTCCTCTGGAGCAAGATTGTTCTTAAAAAAAAATTCTGGTTGAAATGTGGAATTAACCAGATTGATATAAATCGTTGCTACAACTTTCATATCCAAGTCTGAACGAACCAGTCCTTGTTGTTGAGCTTCCGACAGGATTGTGTAAAAATCATCCCGTCTTGCCAGGCGGAATTTCTCCAACTCGCTCCAGAGAGCTGGATACCGTACTTTTAATTCTGTCATTCGTTGTAAGGGGACACGTCCCACGAAGCCTACAATGAACTCCATAATTTTAACGAACTGGATGGCTGGGTTTTGCACCTCACTCCGAATAGTTTGAATACGACCAGCAATCCGTCCTGTGATGAATTGCATAATCTTTTTTATCAGAACTTCTTTGGTAGGAAAAAACTTGTAGATAGTCTTTTTGCTCATTCTCAATCGATGGGATAGAGCCTCTACTGTAAAACCTCTGAGCCCTTCTTCCATTATGGAATCAAACCCCTGTTCTAAAATTTGTTTTTCCTGGGGTGTAATTTTGCTATACATTGGGAACGCTTAACGTATATTACGTTTCCATTTTACCCTGTATTTTCTTAGATTCAAAATAATTTTTATACATTGTCCAATATAAATGGGCATGAAGAGAACAAACGCTTATTTCAATTTATATCTTATCAATATTCAGTATAAATATTGCATATGTGAAGTTATATATGAAAAATGACAGAATGTTGTTTCTTTAATATTTTCCAAATGTTTATTAGCTTCTTACTACTGTGTTTTTCGAAAATTGTTCTTATTTCTGAGGAAATTTAAAAAGCAATGAAATAATGAGCGAACTCAAATTATTTAGTCAAGCTATCTGGTTGTGATGCTATATCTCACAGTTACTTAAGAATTACATCTTTTAATCTTTTCTATTTGCCATTGTTAAAAGGGCAATCTATTTTCCTGCCGTGAATTTAAGAATAAAAACGGCCGTTTTTCTGCTAATGGTTTCTTTCCCAGCGGTCTTTTTTACCCAAAAAGGGGAGTTTGACGAAAACATACAGTTCCACTCAACGGAATTGGATAAGTTACGGCGGGAAGTCAAAGATTTTGAAAAAAGGATCAAGGAGACGTCTGAAAAAGAAAAAAGTACAACTGAAAAATTGAGTGAGTTGGATGAGGAAATTTCACTGATCAGAAATTTAATTTATCGTCTGCGAAAGGAAGAGAAAATCAAAAAAGGGGCTATTGAGAAGGCAGAAGGAGAAATTCAACAAAAAGAAGCGGAAAAAAAGAATCTCATAAATCGGTATGCAAATCGAGTAGTTAATATCTATAAAAAGGGAAGACTGTCCGATTTGGAATTGCTTTTTGATTCAGAATCGTGGCAGCAGGCTATCTATCGAACAAGGTATATGAAAATCATCTCTGATTATGACAGATCTCTTAACGAAAAAATATGGAGCACTATTAAAGAAATAAAAGAAAGTTGGTCAAATCTGATGGCGGAATTACGTGATCTGGAAAGAATCGATAGGGAAAAAGTTGACCGGAAGAAGTGGCTTGAGCGCCGCCGTCGAATGAGGAACAGTGAATTGAATCGTTTAAAGCAAGATAAACATGAACTGGCAAAAGCGTTGGAAGAACGTCAGAAGGCAGCCAAAGAACTCGAAGCGATCATTGCAAAGCTGGAAAAGGAAAAGGCAGCCCGGCTGGCAGAACTTGAACGACGTCGACGGGAAGCCAGGGAACTTCGCGCTGCTGAAAATTTTTCTGCATTGAAAGGAAAACTTCCGTGGCCTGTTGATGGGGCAATCATCTCCCGGTTTGGAAGACATCGAAATCCAACATTGAAAACCGTAACAGAAAATCCTGGTATTGATATCCGTGGAAAGAGTGGGGTTGAAGTTCGGGCGGTGTTTGATGGCATTGTGACGACAATTACCTATATTCGTGGCTATGGTAACACTATCATCATCGATCACGGTGGGGGATACTACACAGTTTATACCCACATAATGGATGTCGAGGTGGATGAAGGTGGATATGTCAAAGCTTTAGACACTATTGCACGTGTTGGGGATTCTGGTTCTTTAGATGGGGCGAAACTACATTTTGAAATTTGGGGAAATAAGCAGAAACTTAACCCGGAACTGTGGTTGAGAAAGTCGTAATGTTTCAGGAATTAATTGGTCACGAGCATATCTGGGAACGATTGTTAGCTACTTATGAAGGTAGCAGGATAGCAGGTGCTTATCTGTTCCACGGTCCATCCGGGACAGGTAAAGAGGGAATGGCAGTAAAATTTACAGCTCTGGTAAATTGCCTGGGGGATGGGGAAAGACCGTGTGGCGTCTGTCCATCCTGTAAAAAATGTCTACATCTCCAACATCCCAATTTAACTTTAATAGTTCCGTTTCCAAGAGACAAGAATATCTCGAAAAATTCTGAGGCTGTCAAGGCTCTCTCTCCGAAATCATTAACCAGACTGGAAGAGCTGTTGAAGGAAAAAGGAGAAAACCTCTATGCCAAAATTGCGCTTCCCAAAGCCGAAACTATCCTTCTGAATAGCATACGCGACCTCCGAAAAAGCATCTATTTGAAAGCAGCGGAATGGGGCCGAAAGATGATTCTCATTTTTGATGCTCATCAACTGATGACCCAGCAGGGAGAGGCTGGAAATGCACTTTTGAAAATTCTTGAGGAACCTCCTAACAACACTACATTTATCCTTACTACTGATCATCCAGAACAACTTGCGGAAACTATCCTCTCGAGGTGCCACAAGGTGTATTTCCCCCCTATTTCTAATGAGTTGGTAGAGAAAACATTAATATCATCTTTTAAAAAAGATAAACCCACTGCGCGACTTATTTCTCATCTTGCTCAGGGTGATTTTCGAACGGCTCAACAACTCGCTCAAGAGAAGCTGGAGAACATTGAATATCTTGTAAAGCAACTTGTTAGCTGGATCAGTTCAGAGACAAAAGAAGGGTGGCAGAATTTTTTAAATCACGGGATAATTGTACATCAGAGGAGTAATCAGGAGTTTTTTAATCATTTGATGTTTTTAACATACTGGTTCAGGGATGCCATGCATCTCCAGAAACTTGATGGAAAAGCAACTTTGATACTTGAGCCGATGGCTGAGGATATTAAGAAATTTGTGGATGCATTTCCCGAAGCCGATTTCTCAGAGATTGTGATGACTCTGGAAATGTGTAGTGATTCCCTTTCTCGTCATTATAACCTAAATTTAGTATTGATAAATTTGATGTTGGATATACAGGAGCAGTTATTATTTCGGCAATGATTAACCGTAATATTTAAGGTTAGGCGTTATATGTTAGACGTTATACACAAGAATTATCTGGTACCTCGTTCCCTGTCAGCTGGGATGAGTTACGTTTCACATCAGTGAATTTCATACATATATCAGTTGCCGGACTAATAGGTAGTTGGCAGGCTTCGCAAAAATAGGAATCACTTATGAATGATATCATCAAAAGAATTGTTACTGATTATGAAAATGCTATTTGTTCTATAATACTATATTGCCTATCCGAATTACCTTTCACTCTTGGAATAAAAAAAACTATTTCAGTTCTTAAAGGCTCAAAATCATCATTTATTATTAACCATCAGTTAAATGAACTTTCGACATATGCATTACTTTCAAATTTTTCAGGAAATCAATTACGCATTATAATTGAATCCCTAATTGAAAATGAATTTATTACCGTTAGTTTCATCGACGAATCACAAAATATACCTGTATTAGAATTATCACAGAAAGACAACCAGTTTTTTTCAGGAAATAATACTATTGATTTTTCCTTTCTTGACAAATTAATTGATAAAAGTATCATTGAGTTAAACGAATCTGAACAAATATTATTTGATAAATTAAAAATCTTGCGCAGAGAGATTTCTTCAAAAAAAGATATACCAGCATTTATGGTCTGTGGAGATTCTGTTTTAAGAGAAATATCTGCGAATAGACCTTTAGATAAAGAATCATTGTTATTAATAAAAGGTGTTGGTGAGAAATTTGCAGAACAATATTCTGACCTTTTCCTAAACGAAATTATTTTAAATCAACAGGAAAACAATGATAATAGCGAAGACCTGTCAACCCGCAATACTTGACCCCAATACATCAGGGCAAGCTGTGAAATAGTGGAAGTGTGATTTTGGTGTTTGGTGGTTTAACAAAAGTAAATTTGAAAAATGGGAATACTTGCAGTGAGTATTCTCAAGAAGGTTATTTCATCTGTTATCAGGAGCAGTGAAGTTGAGCAAATTCTACATAACAACCCCAATTTATTACGTAAATGATGAGCCCCATATCGGTCACGCTTATACCACAATTTTAGCTGATGTGCTGGCGAGATATCATCGCGAATTGGGTGATGATACCTTTTTCCTAACTGGAACCGACGAACACGGTCAGAAAGTGTATCAGGCGGCGAAGGAACATGGAGTAGAGCCAAAACAGCATTGTGATGAGACTGTTATTCATTTCAAGGAACTCTGGGAAAAACTGCACATTGACTATGACTACTTCATCAGAACCACGGATGAATCCCATAAAAAGGTAGTGCAAAATATTCTTCAGAATATTTACAACAAAGGTGATATCTATTTTGATGAGTATAGCGGTCATTACTGCGTTGGATGCGAGCGCTTCTACACAGAAAAGGAATTAGTAGAAGGTAAGTGTCCTCAACATCTAACAGAACTCAAACTAATCACAGAAAAAAATTATTTCTTCAAGATGGGTGCTTATCAACAAAAACTCATCGATTATATTCACAAACACCCCGATTTTATTCAGCCTGACTTTAGACGAAACGAAGTGCTTGGTTTTTTACGTCAGCCACTGGGTGATCTATGTATTTCTCGACCCAAATCCCGATTATCCTGGGGCATTGAGCTCTCTTTTGACAAAAATTATGTGACATATGTCTGGTTTGATGCATTGATCAATTATGTAAGTGCTATTGGTGCCACTGTAGAGGATGATCAGTTCAGTCAATGGTGGCCGGCAGACTACCACCTGATTGGGAAGGATATTCTGACCACCCATGCAGTTTACTGGCCGACGATGTTATTTGCTGCTGATTTTCCTCAACCCAGAACTATTTTTGCCCACGGCTGGTGGATGAGCGATGAGTTCAAGATGTCAAAGTCACTTGGAAATGTGGTCAGACCGCTGGAGCTCATTGACTTATATGGTGTAGATCCACTTCGATTCTACTTGATGCGGGAGATGGTATTGGGACAAGATGCCAATTTCAATCTGGAATCATTTATCCGTAGATACAATAGCGATCTGGCAAATGATCTTGGAAATTTAGTGGGTCGCATTAACACCCTTATTCGTCGTCATTTTGACGGAAATATTCCAGTACTTAGTGATGGGGGGGAAAATGAAAAGGAGCTGAAAAAATCTGGAAAGGATGTTGGTATCAAGGTTAGGAAGCTTATTGAATCCATGCGGGTGAATAAAGCAGTGGAAGAAACGATGCAGTTCGTGCGTTCAATTAACCGGTATATGGAAAAAAGTGCACCATGGAAGCTTATCAAACAAAACAAGGAAAAGGCAGGCTCAGTTCTCTATTTTGCTGCAGAATCACTTCGCATCGGATTGCAATTGCTTCATCCAATTATGCCATCAAGAATGGATCAGGTCCTCGCCATGATTGGTGTGACAGAGATAGATTTTACAAATCATACCTGGGGGCAACTAAAAAGTGGTACAGAATTGGGTAAATTTGAAATCCCATTCCCGCGAATTGATCTTTCAGTAGAGATAAAAGAAACACCCGAAGACGAAAAAACACCTGACAAGAGGGAGGAAATAGAAATGACTGGTAATCAAATATCCATTGACGAATTCAGAAAAGTAGAATTGAAAACAGCCGAAGTAGTGAGTGCAGAACGGGTTGAAGGTACAGACAAACTTATCAAGCTTCAGATAAAATTGGGAGAGGAAGAAAGGCAAATTGTAGCTGGAATTGCTCAACACTATCAACCCGAAGAGCTGGTGGGTAAGATGATT
Source organism: Fidelibacterota bacterium (assembly GCA_014381485.1). Taxonomy (GTDB): domain Bacteria; phylum Fidelibacterota; class Marinisomatia; order Marinisomatales; family CAZVFT01; genus JACNLN01. The sequence goes on along the minus strand of JACNLN010000109.1, from coordinate 3,642 downwards.
ATCGTTGTAACCAATTTGGAACCCACTATAATTCGGGGAGTGGAATCCAACGGGATGTTGCTTGCTGCCTCTGGAAAGGATACCATCGTGCTGGCTACGATGGATGATCCCTCCATCGGATCAGGTCGTCAACTGATCTGATATTTTCCGTTTCATCCGAATGTTCATTGATACTCACGCCCATCTTCACTTTCATAACCTTTACAGCCAGTTAGACGATGTAATTCAACGTGCTGCTGAAAATGGGATTGATAAAATTATCTGTGTCGGAATTGACATTGAGTCTACAAAAAGGTGTATTGCTATTGTGGAAAAATATCCAATTGTATTTGCAGCGGCGGGGATACACCCACACAATTCAAAAGATGCTCCGGAAGATTTTCTTGACGAAATTGGAAAACTGGTCAACCACCCGAAAGTGGTTGCTATTGGCGAAACGGGTCTTGATTTTTACCGGGATCTTTCACCGAGACCTATCCAGATTGATGTGTTTACACGACAGCTTCAATTAGCGAAAAAGTTGGACTTACCTGTTATCGTCCATAACCGGAACGCTGACAGAGAGATATTGAATGTAGTAGAATCAGTGGGACACGAAAAAGGTGTTGTTCACTGTTTTTCCAGTGATGTGGAGATGGCGAAAAAAGTATTGGAATTAGGTTTTAAAATTTCATTCACTGGGAGCATAACATTTGGCAATAAAGCTGTAATGTCTGTTATAAAAATAGTACCACTGGAAGATATAATGTTGGAAACCGATTGCCCGTTTCTGGCACCTGTTCCCAAGCGGGGAAAACTCAATGAACCTGCAAATCTTCCTCATATTGCTGCCAGAATAGCAGAGATAAAAAGTGAATCAGTGGAAAAGGTGGCAGCCATTACCACAGAGAATGCTACAAACTTTTTTAATTTACCAGGGTGAAACCCATTCCTCGAAAAAAGTGGGGACAGCATTTCCTATCTGATACCAATTTCCTGCATAAATTAGTCAGGATAATAAACCTGCAACCTCAGGATTCTGTTCTGGAAATTGGTCCTGGGGAGGGTGCTATGACAGAACTGCTGGCTTCTCAGGTTAAAGAGTTAATTGGCATCGAGATTGACATGAACCTTTTTGAGTATCTAAAAATCAACGTGAGACATTCGAATTGTAGTTTCCTGAATCGTGACTTCCTGAAAGTTGAACTGAGATCTCTTCCATTTTCAACAAAGCCTGTTCGGGTCATCGGAAACATTCCTTACAATATTACCTCACCAATCCTTTTTAAATTGATGGCGGAGTCAGCGATGTGGCAGGATATTCATCTGATGGTACAAAAAGAGGTAGCAGATCGGATTACTGCCCAGGTTGGAAGCAGAGAATATGGACGACTAACAGTAATGCTGTGGTCAAAAATGGATGTGAAAAAGAAGGTTTATGCTCCTCCCGAAGTTTTTATACCCAAGCCAAAGGTATCTTCCGTATTTATTTTCCTCAAACCCCATAACCGATATCCAATGGATCAAAAAAAATGGGATTTATTTTCGAAAGTTGTGAAGGCAGCATTTTCCCAGCGAAGGAAGATGATTAAAAATTCACTTAGGGAATTTAATTTTTCGGAAACAGCGAAAAGTCAGATTGATTTTTCCCGTAGACCGCAAACTTTGACAGTTGAAGAATTTTTACTACTTGTGCGAGATATTTCCATCGTTAATTGTAAATAATTTAACTAATCCGGTTTATTCTTACGTGTCTCTTTTTTTTCACTGATATATAACTAAAGCTGTGGTAATTAATACCTATCAGTTGAGCAATTTTTAAAAAGACTGTTTGCTCGTTCGACCGACTGATTCTAGTCGAACAGGTTATTCTCAGTAAGAATCTCAACTTAAGCGTAACTCACCAGGTAGGTATAAAACTAAAATTGAACTATAAATCCAATATAATCCTGAAACCGCAAAAATAAAATCACACATTTTGTTATCATAGAAGGTTAAAAATTACAGAAGGTGTGCATTCCTTACTCCCCACGTAATCTCCTTTAGGACTACCCGAATAGTCCCAGCGACCGGTACAGCGATCAGCATTCCAACGGGTCCCATAACGCTTGCACCAATCAGTAATGCAACAATAACGATCAATGGATGCATCCCGACGCTCTTACCCACGAGTTTAGGAGTCACAAAGTTGTTGTCAATCTGTTGAACAATAAGAAACATTAAGATGATGTCTAAAATGAAAAAAGGAGATGGAATGGGAATGAAATTAAACAGGTGATGGGACAATGCGGCGTCGTTATGGAGATTATTCATCACAGCAATAAGGATAGCAGGGATCATTCCAGCAAAAGGACCAATCAGAGGAATGAGATTTGCCACCCCGGCTATGATACCGATAAAAATGATCAGGGTGAGATTAGCCCCAACAGAAACATTTAATAACCATAATCCTACTATTGAAAGAATTGCAACGTTAATAGCCGCCATTAATTGACCATTCAGATAACTACTTACCTGTGATTCGATATTTTGTACTAACCGCAGACCAATTTCAAAATATTTGTTTGGAATGAATGATACAAGAGAGCGTTTGAAGTTATGGTACTCATAAAGAATGATGACCGTAAAAATTAGCAGGAGGATGGCAAGGAAGAAAAAATGGACGGTCGCTCCTCCCAACTGAGAAAGGCTCTGGAGGATGGTTTTAACGTAACCACTGATCTTATCCGCCTTGATTGGATAGTCAGAGTTGGATTGAAACATGTCCCGAACGAATGCAGGCATTTTGTCAATGGTGAAAGATCGCAGGTTATGTATTGCCTGTACCAATTCTTCCTGATCAAAATCGTGAGCTATAGTTACCGCTTCTTGCGATATCTGTATCACAAAGCTGGAAAGGAAGATTATAATGACAGCCAGTAGCGTTACCACCGTTGTCAGAACTGCTATTCCACGACTTTTTAACCTGGCTTCTAACCAATCAACGATTGGGAGTAAGATTGTGGTAAGCAGGAAGGCAAAGATAAGGAGAAGTACTACGGTTGAGATGTATGACCAGATGAGGTAAAGAAAACCGATTCCAATAAGAATCAGGAGAAGGCGATAAAATTTTTGTGGGGTTGTATCTGTCATTATTTGGATTGAAGGTCTTCCAGAAGCTCGTTGGTTTTTCTCAGGCGCTCACCAATGACTGAAGCAAGATTTAATACTATTTTTGCACCTAGATCGGGTTTCCGTTTTAGAAGAGAGGAAAGATCTGGTCGAAAAAATCCTAACATACGGGAGTTATCTTTTGAAATAGCACTGGCTGACCGGGGCTGCTTATCGAGTAGTGAGAGATCACCCAAAAAATCCCCTTCTTTTAGGGAAGCTATAACGTTTTTATTTCCTTCTTCTGTTTCGGTAAATATTTCAACATTGCCTTTAAGAATAATGTACAAACCCTCACCGGGTGCATCTTTTTTGAAGACAAATTCGTCGGGCTTGTAGGATCGGTGGTGCACTAATTTTTCGATTACCGTCAATTCTTTGGGTTTTAAGTTATCGAAGATGGGAACATGTTTCAAAGCAAGTACTTCTTCGCTTTCTTTTTCACTTTTTCCACGGAAAATATTTTCCCAGATTGCGTTCTTCATCTCTTCCTCACACGTTAGTTGGTAAAAA
>JACNLN010000033.1 GCA_014381485.1 Fidelibacterota bacterium | reverse complement strand
GAATGAGCTAACCTGCCTCGATTTGTCAGGGTCAAGTTGATTGGTGGTTAGAAAGCTGTCCGGATTATTGGATGTTACTTTCCAGATAAAGAGTGTCAGGACAGAAATCTTGGCCGTTTTTCCATTGAATGCTACCCATAAATGGTTTTACAGAATTAAATAAACTAGGATCTTTTAATTCTTTAAATATTCCAATCTCCAAATAGGGTTTTACGTCAAAGATACCAGTCTCACCATTTTGAAAGGTGAGTGTCAATGTGAAATCTTTTGAATTTGGTTTTACATTTTTTATTCGTGGATTCATAGTATTTATTATTTCAACGGTTCTATTTTGAAAACTTTTTCACCTTGGATGGCCAAATCCCAATCAGCCATCAAATCTTCCTTGTGGATTTCTATCCATGCTTGAACCAATTTCATTTTATTGGGTTTCAACTCACCTTCAATTAAATTTCCATCAGGGATGGACAAAACGGCTTCTTGTTCCTGATACTTAATGTGAATGTGGGGTAACTTATGCTTCTTATTATCGATATAGTACATCGAAACAATAATTCCGTAAAACATTGAGATTATAGCCATAATTCCCCTTTCTTCTTAACAATAATTTACCATTATTTGAGAAATATTCATATCCTATCAAAAAGGCTTTCTAACAAACTGGAATAAGTAAGGTAATTTCCGGCAAAACATTGATGAACTTATGTGGGAGAAGTGTGCCTTAAACAGGCTAAAAAACATTAATAATAATCCCCAACCACCCTCTTTTTGAAAGATTTATCCTAAATAACTTAAAAATCTTTTATTTTTTCTTTTCTTTCATAACAAGTAGAATAAACTCACCGGCTTATTAATCTTCAATCTTCAATATTCAATTTAATTATCCGGTTGAACATTCCATTGAGATTACATTTTCTGTACAATTATTAACACTTTCCTTGTGATAGACGTTCAAATCTTTTGTAAGTTTTGCATAAATATTACTAACCTAAAGAAGAATGTTCCCAAAATTATTATTACTGTTCATTGGACTCCCACTGGTGGAGATAGCCATACTTATCAAGCTTGGAGAAGTATTGGGATTTTGGACAGCACTCCTGCTGGTGATAGTGACCGGGATCCTTGGAGCAGCTCTGGCGCGTGCACAGGGATTGTGGATCTGGAGTCAGATTCAGCAGGAACTACAGATGGGACGAATGCCCACAGAAAAAATGCTGGATGGACTCTTCATACTTATCGGTGGAATTGTTCTGTTAACTCCCGGTTTGTTAACAGACCTGTTTGGATTTGCCTTCCTGGTTCCGTTTACACGCAACCTTTTCAAAGATTGGCTACACAGAAAATTTGAAGATATGATTCATTCGGGTAAGACAAATTTCACATACATCATTCGCTGAGTTGTACAGGTTACTGTCTGAAGTCCACAACCATTAAAGGTTAATACAAATAACTTTAGGTTCCGTCATTTCCTGAAGGGCAAATTTGATTCCTTCTCGACCTAATCCACTCTTTTTTACTCCGCCAAAAGGCATCTGGTCTAAACGGTAGTCTGTGGAATCATTAATCATAACCCCTCCGACATCCAGTTCATGAGCAGCTTTGAATGCACTGTTAATATCCTTTGTAAAAATTGCACCGTGTAAACCGTACTCCACACTATTTGCGATTTCAATGGCATTGTCAAGTGTATCAATTGGTTGAAGAATAACTACAGGACCGAAGACTTCTTCACATTTGATTGTTGAATCATCCGGAACGTCGGTTAAAACTGTGGGATCAACCAATGTGCCTTTCCGACCCCCGCCTGTCTGAATATTAGCTCCTTTTTCAACAGCTTCCTGAATCCATGTCTCAACACGTTCTGCTTCTTTTAATGTAATCATCGGTCCCATATCTGTTTTTTCGTCCAACTGATACCCAGTTTTAATTTTCTTGGTACGATCCACAAATTTCTTGAGAAAATCGTCATAAATTGAATTTTCCACGAGAATCCTCTGCACACCAATACAGTTCTGTCCCACCGCCCAGAAGGCTCCGGAAACAGACGATTCTACTGCCCAGTTGAGGTCGCAATCTGCCATCACAATGACAGGTGAATTGCTTCCCAGTTCCATCCCTATCTTCTTCAGACCCACTTTTTTCATGATATCCAGACCAGCTTCGGGTCCACCGGTGAATGTGATCATCCTTACTCGTGGATCAGTAACGAGAACATCTGCCACTTCTGAAGCATGTCCTGTCACAACATTGAGGATATGAGAGGGCAGTCCTGCTTTCATAAATGCTTCTGCCAATTTCAGTGCAGTGAGAGGAGTTACGGTAGCTGGTTTCAAAACGACACTATTCCCACCTGCGATGGCGGGTCCCAACTTATGAGCAACAAGGTTCAACGGGTCATTGAAAGGGGTGATGGCTCCTATAACTCCAATTGGCATTCTGTAATAATAACCGGTCTTGTTTTCCGATCCTGGAACCGAATTAAAGGGGATGGTTTCACCCAAAATTCTTCTGGATTCTTCTGCTGAAATGGTGAGTGTGTTGACACATCGAAATGCTTCCTTACGTGCTTCCTGGATGGTTTTTGACCCTTCCGTGGCAATTGTTTTAGCAAACTCTTCCAGATTCTCTTTCACGATTTGTGCCGCCCTGTATAAAATCTCCATCCGCTGATGAACCGGCATCTTACGAGCAATTTTAGCTCCCTTTACAGCACTATCAATAGCTCTCTTCATATCTTCGGCTGTCCCTCGAGGAACTGTATCAACAACCGATTGATCAAAAGGATTTTCAACCGTTATGGCATCTTTTGCATTCACCCACTCTCCAGCTATAAGCATTTTCATGATTTCCCTCCTCTATGAATTTCAAGTAAATCTGTAAGAATGGAAAAACCCGTTTCCATTTTGCCAGCGCCCGGACCAATGATTGTCACATCTCCAAGAAGATCAGTGCTGAACGTAAGGGCATTTGTTGCACCATTTATCCCCGCTAATGGATGAGTTAATGGCACCATCTCCGGTTTGACAGAGGCATTAATGCCATTATCCTTCTTCTCAATAAAACCAATGAGTTTCCATCGAGCATTTTGTTTCCCTGCTTCCTTAATCATTTGCGATGTGATGCCAGTGATTCCCTGTCGATCCACATCTTCAGCAGCGAGATTTTCCCCCATAACAACATTAGCTAAAATGATTACTTTTGCCATAGCATCATACCCTTTTACATCCCCGCTGGGATCTGCTTCAGCATATCCTAACTCCTGTGCCTTCTTAAGAGCAGTCTCATAATCCATCCCCGCTTCCATCTTAGTTAGAATGTAATTTGTTGTTCCGTTGAGAATACCTTTCACAGATGAAATCTCGCATCCAGCAAGAGGGCCGGATGTGAGATTCAATACCGGCGTCCCACTCATGACAGTACCTTCAACGAGAAACCTTACCCTGTTCTTCCTGGCGAGCTCAACCAACTCTCCATAGGCAAGCGCTGCTGGACCTTTGTTGCTTGTCACAGCATTTTTTCCTGAGTTAAGAGCGTCTCTGCAATGAGTAATAGCGGGTTCACCAGTTTTGACATCGGTATAAGTAAGCTCACAAATTGTGTCCGCATTTGTGTCGTTAATCGTTTTTATGGCGTCCCAACCATATTCGCAAGGGGCTTTTTCACATTTACATTCATACTCCTTCAGAGACTTCCCACTTTTTGTGAGATTTAACAATTTTTCTATGTTCAATCCGTCAGGACAATATACGGACCCTTTCAACATATCGGACACAGCCACCACTTCCCAGTCAAATCTGTAGTGACTTTTTAACTTTTCTTTTTTGGATAACAGGATCTCACACAGTCCCTGACCAACAGTTCCAAATCCAATGAGGGCAATTTTATGACTCATTTTTTCTCCTTCAATCTA
>JACNLN010000079.1 GCA_014381485.1 Fidelibacterota bacterium | reverse complement strand
CGGGATCTTGGGACTTGCTAAGGAGGGGAAATAGGGGAGGTCGTCCAACAAAAAAACTCAACATAACAAAATTTTGACCAACATTATAGATCAAAACCTGTTTCCTCCATTTTTTTAATCTCACGAGTAATCTGTTCAATAACACCGTCAATATCGTCATAGACATCAACATTTGTGTAACGAAAAAGTCTAATTCCATAGGATTCAATATACCGTTTTCGTTCCTTATCGTTAGCTTTAGAATGTTTTGACATATGTCCACCACCATCAATCTCGATACCGACTTTCAGTTTTGGACAGTAGAAATCAATAGAATAGGGTCCAACACCATACTGGCGCCTGAATTTAGATCCGTATAGCTGACGTCCCTTTAATCTTGACCATACCATCACCTCTGCATCGGGCATCTGTCTCCTCAACGCCTGCCTGCGTTTTGTAAATTTCTTTCTGTTGAACACTCTTCCCATTTATGATGACCTAAGGTAAATCAATTACTCAGAGACCACCACTCAGTCGGGAGCCTGATCGGTTGGTGAAGAGACATTTATTAAAGCTCCGTTAAGTTAGTTGGCTTTTGCAGTCCCAGAGTCTCCAGGAAAATGTCAATACGATTTATGGTTGCTGTTTCGTCAAACTCCTGTTCATCTCCCATATTCCCCTCGTAGGTCATAACTTTATTACCCCGCTCTATTAATCCCAGGCGATTTTCAGCAATCCCTATAGAGAGTCCTTCACAACCTCTGTTATAATGAAGGATAATACCATCGCATTTCCAATTCTTGGCGATAGCGTCCATCATCTTCGTTTTATACTCAGGATGATAAAAATGCTGATACTCAGGCTTGCTCAAGTGCCAGTCAGCCAACATCATGCATGCCTCTTCTCTCGTTCTGGGTTTTGTCGGGGGGAGCGGTCTGGGCTTTAAATCACTATTTTTTTCATCGTAGAGCCACATACCTGTCAATCCATAGGTATAAAGTGAACCAACGGATACAGCTCCCCACATTTCCATATAACGGTAGATTTTCAGAAACCCCCACGGTGGCTGGGTATCGCTCATCCAGCGGACCTTTTCATTGCCAACCGCAGCGATTCCCCGGTTTACTCGATCTTTGACTTCATCGTAAAGTTCATCGTAGAAGTTGGCGAATTCCCCATTTGATTTCTGCAGTACTCCAAAAACATACAATGAATAAATAGTCTTTTCATCCATGGGGGTGGGAATAGCCCTATTAAGCATACAAATTTCAGCCCACTTGTTAGTAGAACGAATGTCATTCCATGCTGCTTCCAGGAACAGTTCGTCGTTGTATTTTCTGTCCGTTACTTTTTCCAACCATTCAATTCCATCCATCAATTGGTCAGCAACATACTTAACCCGGTGTTCATACATCTCAGGTTCAAAAGGGGGATAAGCGCCAGCACCGACATCCACGACAAATAGAGGAACATTTCCACCCTCAAGTTCACAGGCATTCTGATACCATTTGGCGTGCGAACAGCAGATGTGCTGACTCCACCCGAAATCCGCCCGGGGGTACTTACCACCAAAAGCAAATTCATCCGCCAGGATGGATCCCCAGTAATTTCGCATATAGGCGCAAAGATCTCTGGCAAAACCGAAGTTCTCTGCCGCTTTTAGAAATTTCGCCGATAGCGGTTTATCAAAAGCACAGCTGGCACCATAGGGCTCGCCTGTAATACAGTAGACATCTTTGCCCAAACCGGCTGGAACAGCATCGAATGCCCAGGCGCTTCCCATCCAGCGTAGACCACCGTTATCTCTGGCTGTTACGTAATTCTTATAATAATTATTTCGTAATTCCTTGGCTTTCTGCCAGCATTTCAAAGGTTCGGTTTGATATTCTGCCATCTGTTATTTCTCCTAATCAGAATTGTATTCCTAAAAAAGGTCGTCTTCTGCCTCCAGAGTTTCAAGAAACGCCTCCACACGGATGGAAAAAGGTCCCACCGCTGTTGTCACATCGAATTCCAGGAAGTAGGTTGGAATTCCATTATCTTCTAAGAATTTTAGTACAAATGGGATGTCCGCCTCATGTGGATCACAGAACTTCTGCTGAATCACGATGGCTCCATCAACCTTGAAATCCCTGGCAAACTTCAGGATTCTCTGCAGTCGGCTTCTCTGAGGCCAATCCTTTGAGGGACACGGCGTTCGGGATACATAACGCTTCGCTATTGCTGTGAGGGGATCGCTGTTTGACTCTTCCACTTGGTCCCAGAAATATCTGGTGGTGGTACAGTGTTCTTCAATCACGACGGTGGCTCCGATAGATTCTCGCTCACCCAGTGTCTCAACCATCTGGATGAACTCGATTTCATCGTTCTCACTCCCCACAAGGAGAAGCCTTTTGCCCGGATCCCTTTCCAACTTCCTAATTTTTAATTCCTCTTTGACATCTTCCGCCACTGGTAGCCATTCACGAGCATCAGTAACGAACTGAGAACAGGTCATATACATGGATTCGACGCCGTTGATAGGTGGATAGTCCTGTTTCCTGAACTCGTAGATTTCTTTCATCACCCGGCGCACGCTGTTCATAATATTAATGCCCATTTTAAGATCACTGTTAGTGATCTTTTTTCCAGTTAGGTCTTCAAGCTTTTTAATTAACAGTTCGTATTCTCCAACAAGAAAGGGGATTGCTCTTGGACTTTGCACGTGGTTTGGCATTGGTAAGAAGTAGCTCCAGCCGGGATTCCTGTGAATATCCCACGAGGTAAAAGCTTGCCGTAGATGAAGGCAGGATTGAGCAAGGATAATACCATCCAGATAATCATATTTCCCTTTTAATCCCTGTGCCAGCACATCCCTGCAAAACGGGCAGAACATCGCAAACAGGTGCGGCTCCGTGACATCCTGGACATCGTGCGATCCAAGAATTCTGATTGGCAGAACATCAAAGGCGTAAAAGATCTCTTCTGGAACATACGTACAGAAATAACCCACTATTTTACCATCGGTTCGTTTTTTCCAGTCCCGTTGGTATTCGTGTCGATTCTCGTACCATTCCTTAAATTTTTCAGTAGACATTATGAAGTAACTCCTTTTACTGAATAATTTTTCAAATTACCTGCAACAGATTCAAAGCTCATTATCTGGTTCCATATTTGCACTGAGCCATATTCGATTTAACATTTCACGAAACTTATTTAATTCGCTTGAGGATAAAACCTGAACCAGTTCCCGATCAACTTCTGTTGCGATTTTTTCAAAGCGTTGGAGGAGATTTTGCCCCTTTTCTGTGAGGTATAACCGAATCACTCTTCTATCCTCAGAAGTGCGTCTCCGTTCTACCAGCCCATCCTTTTCAAGCCTATCGGCAAGTCCTGTGATTGCTGGCTTATCCAGATATATCCTTTTACCGATTTCAGACAGAGATAAACCATCATTTTCTGCAAGGGTGCTTAGAACTGTATGTTGTGAAGATGTCACCCCAAATTCTGACAGACGTGCATCTAACATCTTTTTCATACTTCTTGCAGTTCGTACAGTTAAAAAACCTGTGCTTTGTTTAATGGAAGTCATAAAAATCGCAGTACATTAACGTGTTTAACACTCAATTGATTTAATATATAACAAATTTAGTTAACATACAAATTATTAACAAGTGAACATTATTCAGGATTCGTTTACACCTATGGTCTTTTATCTCTATTTTTTATTATTGCTTTGTCGAAACCCGCACGTTTTAGTTAATAGTTCGGGCTGTTCCATAAGAACTCCTTGGTAGGAATACCCACCCACTTCCGACAAAGTCAGAATAATGAGCGGGCAGGTAGACGACATATGGATTTCTCCTGACTGTCGACTCATTATATTAAAGTCTAATAAAACGGTAAATAGAAAAATCCAGCTTGATGAAGGGGATTTTAGTTTGTGGCTCGGGCCGGAATCGAACCAGCGACACAAGGATTTTCAGT
>JACNLN010000220.1 GCA_014381485.1 Fidelibacterota bacterium | reverse complement strand
AGGAGTTCCTCCGGAAAGGTGAGGGTGATCCTTCACCGCACCATTATTTTTATAGTCCCAAATCAAACCCAAAAAGCCACCTATTAAAATTAATCGCTTTAATTGTATCCGTATCAACATCGGTATAATTCAGCCAAATTGGGAAATCTATCCGTAATTTTAAATCAAATCCCTGAATATTTTTGTGGAGACTGAAACCGAAACCACCATCCATTAAAACATCTCCCTTCAATTGATCCGCTTTACTCCAAACCATCCCAACATCAAAAAACAGTCTTCCCTTCAGATTTATTGTTGGTATTGGCAGCTTGCGAGTAACCTCAACTATTTGCGTTACCACCTTTTCTGCACCTTCGAAACTGTGATTGTAATATCCCCGGAGATTTGCATCACCATACAAGTGGAAGTGGTTTCTCAGGGTTTCAACACCATAGAATGAAGATGGATGTCTCAGATACGGTTTGGCAAACCAATCGCCAGCCCCTGCACCCTGGATCGTAAATTTCTCCTGACCTGGTATTCCTTCCTGATTATGAGACATGGTTCCACCAAAGGTACGGGACGCAATACGAAATCCTGCAATTTCGGTATGGAGATTCAACTTCGAAGTCAGACGTCCAAACGACCAGTCGCTAATACCAGCAGGTGCGGATGAAAGAGAGAAGGTCCATTCTCCGCCAAACTTACCAAGATGAGCACTCATCCCGTACTCAGTATATAAAACGATTGTACCACCCTCTTCATAGAGATCCGTATACAAAGTATCGAAAGGATCAGTGATATAAAAACCAACATTAACAGAATGTGTGGGGGGATACTCATACCACCTGCTCCAGGTATAGCCTATATTGACACCTCCACCACGCACCCCTTCCAAATTATAACCAGATATGGCATATCGTAACGACGGACTGATAGTTCGTAGACTATTGCTGTATCTCATATCCCCTTTTACATTACCAGATTTAATTCCAGCTGTCACTATCACGCTTAATTTACTCCAGGGTCCATACATCCTATTTAGATAGATCCCAGGCTTGAATCCATCTTTCTCGTGATACTGAAGAACTGGTCTCCAACGAACCACGTAGGCTGATCTTGGGTTATAATTCATGCCTGGCCAGTCAAAACAAATACGGTGTGGAGGTAAACCGGAATAATTGTTGGTGAGATCTATATCCAATGTTCGGTTTTCTGGATCAAGTATAATTTTTCTCGGTTTCACAGGGACGGTAAATTTGAACTCATCCTTCCATCGATAGAGGAAATTATTCCATCGAGTTCTGAAGTAATCTCCATTTTCCAATACTATATCGATATCAAGGGGGTATTGCATCATTCCCCTATTCACAATATCCAGGGTGACTTCGTAATTTCCATCAGTCAGTTGCTTCTTTGTCCACTTCTTTAAGGCATAATCAGTGTAAAAAGATTTATGAAGCCATTGATCAAAAAACCAATCCAGATCCTGTCCACTCACCTCTTTAGCAACATCACGGAATTGTTTTTCATTTACATGTTTCAGTTTCCAACGGGTAAAGTAAGTTTGCATCACCCTATCAAATGTTTCTTTACCCAGAACATATTGGAGGGATTGGAGCATCAGGGAAGCTTTTGTGTATGCATTTTGTCGGTAAACATTATATCCTTCCGATAGATAAGATATTGTGGCAATGGGGCGATTGTGACTTCTGGTCATTAAATCAATAGCACGCCATTGATCTCGATCCGAACGTGATGAAAAACTCCAAAATATTTCCTGAAAATTGGTGTGGTGTGAGTGGTCAAAATCAATGCCATAGGGAGGATAGCGAGTTTCCAGATACCATCGGGTTTGAAATGTGGTAAAACCTTCATCCAACCACGCTTCATCCACCTCATTATTCGCCAGGATTCCGTAAAACCAGATATGCCCAATTTCATGAAGAATAAGCCCCTCAGACTCCGATCCATTCATCACCAACATGGGATATTCCATTCCACCTCCCCTCAGCGACTGAGTAATAGTCACCTGGGGATATGGATAAAACCCGAACTTTGTACTTAGCCACTCCAGAGCCCGTTCACTACGCTCTCGTACAACCTTCGTCCACTTCTCACCAACGGAGAGATTATAAAGAACATGAACATCAATATCCCTCCATTCTCCGTGTTCATAAACGAGTTTTGGAGAGGTAACCCAGGCAAAATCGTGAACATTCTCTGCGTGAAAAGTAACTTCCCGTCTCGCAGTTGTATCAACAGTTATCGAATCTCTCCCATCTATCCACTCCGAAAAGGCCACGCTGGTATCCACAGCAACCAATTCCCAGCCGGGATCTCCAGAAACGACCACCCCCGTTGCACCGACAACATACCGTGCTGGTACATCAATGGTTACGTCAAAAGTGCCAAACTCCCCATAAAATTCCCCAATGGCGTGAAATGGAATATCGTGCCATCCCTTTTCATCATAAACTACTATTTTGGGATACCATTGTGCCATGTCATATTGGTCACCAGTGTAGCCAGCTCTTCCGAGACTTTTTCTGATTTTGTGATCCCACACAATTTTAATTGTAATGGTATCACCGGGAAAAATAAGAAAGGAAAGAGGTGCTTTTAGAATGGTATCATCTACATTAAACTCTGCAGATGTATCATCTGTTGCAGAATAGACTTTAAAGTGTTTGATATCAATATAACTTGGGTTATCCTTTGATATGCCGCCTGAATAATGGGCACGCTGATATTCACGATGTTTTACCGATCCCTCCTGGAAGGCATTAGGATATAAATGCAAACAAATACAGTCTAGAGTATCAGGGGAATGATTCACATAGGTAATCTCAGACTCACCAGCGAGTAAGTGTTCCTCAGGATCAAGAAAGACGTTCATCCGATAGTGGACAAACTGCTGCCAGTAACCTGAATAATTCCCCAGCAAAATTCCGGATGTCACGAAGGGAAGCAGTAAAAATAAAACTGTGAATACGTAACGAATCTTCTTCATTGCATTAGGGTAAGAATTTTTATTTATTAATATCCTGAATAGGTAAAATCCTAAATAGAGTCTGTCTATAATGTAGTGCTTTCTCCATAGCTCCGTCATTCATGGCGGGGGTATAGATAATAAAAACACTCTGACGCCGTTCACGGCGTTTTAAACGTATATTATTCCAAGTGATAAGGGCATGAATGCCCTGTTGGAATTTTGGCACATTCAAATCCCAGCCCTGAAGGACTGGGCTATTGAAACAAAGACCCATGATTTTATAGACAAACACTAAATAGCTTTAATAGAGCGTCTCATTCACAAGTATTTTTTAATATCACTCCAGAACTGTGCTTCTGTACGAGGACCAACATAAACTTCTCTTATCACTCCTTCTCTGTCAAGAAGGAAAGTAGTGGGGACTCCAGTGATGCGAATTCCCGCTCTTCTCCCAAAAAGGTCCATAACTCTTAAAAGATCGTTATCATTCTCGGAAGTGAGTACGGAGTAGGTCATATTAAATTTTTCCACAAATTTAGCGATATCTTTCGGTTTTCCAGATTGAATAGTAATAGCTACAACATCAAAACCCTCAGCTTTATGAGATTCCCACAGCCGTATAAGATCAGGAATCTCCATACGACATGGCGGACACCAGGTCGCCCAAAAATTAATCAAAATAACCTTTCCCTTTAGATTATGGAGATGAAACTCATCACCATCCAGAGTCCATAAGGTAAAATCCAGTACATTATTTGAATTATCTCTTTTTGAAGGATTATTACCACGCATTCCTGTTACTTCAGTTCTGACTGTATCACCTGATTTTAATGTGTTATCACTTATGAGAAATCCAACGATAACCACAATCAAAACTCCAATGATAATCAAAACATTCCTTTTCAACTTATACATTGTCATCTCCCTACTTTTCTGTTAACCCCTGTCAACTTGTATTATTCGCCACAAAG
>JACNLN010000129.1 GCA_014381485.1 Fidelibacterota bacterium | reverse complement strand
CCTGAAAGGGTGAAATATAAATCACTAACATTTCATCAAAGTGAATTCTTTTATTTTCTCAACATTCGTTGACATCTCCCCAAATAATCTATTTGTACTTTTGTCTTGGTCCCGCCAGGGCGGGACCAAAAAATCAAGACCGGTTTAAAAATGTTGCTAAAATTCAACAAAAATACCTAAAAAATAAAAACTCTCCGTCAACTGACGGATCAAACCCCAGTACGGTCATTCTTCCCTACGGGGCAGGCATTTATTTTTCTTAACGGTATTTTCGTAGAATTTCTTAACGCCATTTTTAAAATGGTCATTTTTCAGTTTAATTATATTTTAGCTTATTTTGAATTATATATGTCGTTAAATACAGATTATATTACAGTTGTATTATTAATATGAAGTGAGAGATATGAATTTTTTAGTAAAAATAACGGGGAATTTCTCCCCGTTTTCCATTGATTTGTAGCTGGTTGTTATTGTTACACGACGCCCTGATCCAGCATTGCATCTGCAACTTTTATGAATCCTGCGATATTTGAACCTTTAACATAATTAACGTACTCTCCCTTTGTACCTTGTTTAACGCAGGCATCGTGGATATTTTTCATGATGTTGTGCAATTTTTGATCCACTTCTTCGCGTGACCAACCAAGGCGCATACTGTTCTGACTCATTTCCAGACCAGAAACCGCCACTCCACCGGCGTTAGCTGCCTTCCCAGGTCCAAATAGAATTTCTTTCTCGTGAAAGACTTCAATTGCTTCAGGTTCACATGGCATATTGGCACCTTCTGCAACACAGACACATCCATTATCAACCAGCATTTGAGCCTCTTCTTTATTGATTTCATTTTGAGTTGCAGAGGGAATGGCTACCTCTACTTGTGCTTTCCATGGTCGCTTGTTTTCCCAATACTCACAACCGTATTTTTCTGCATATTCCTTGATCCGACCACGCTTTACATTTTTCAGTTCCATAATAAATTGCAGCTTTTCCTCATCAATCCCATCAGGATCGTAAATGGATCCATTTGAGTCGGATAAGGTCACAACCTTTCCTCCAAGCTGATTAATCTTTTCGTTTGCATATTGAGCTACATTACCGGAACCGGAAATAGCCACCGTTTTACCTTCGAAGGATTCACCGCGAGTATTCAGCATTTCTTTTGCGAAATAGACAGCCCCATATCCAGTTGCTTCTGGACGAATCAAACTTCCTCCCCAATTAAGTCCTTTACCGGTTAGAATACCTGTAAATTCATTGCGAATCCGTTTGTACTGGCCAAACAGAAATCCAATCTCTCGACCTCCAACACCAATATCACCAGCGGGGATATCGGTATTGGGTCCCACATGGCGATAGAGTTCAGTCATAAAAGACTGGCAAAAGGTCATTACTTCATTATCAGATTTACCCTTTGGATCAAAGTCTGATCCCCCTTTACCGCCCCCCATAGGTAGTGTGGTTAGACTGTTTTTAAACACCTGCTCGAATCCCAGGAATTTCAAAATGCTTAGATTAACAGATGGATGGAAACGAAGACCTCCTTTATAGGGACCGATTGCTGAGTTAAATTCAACTCGATATCCACGATTAATTTCAATTTCCCCACGATCATTCCGCCAGGGTACTCGGAACATAAGAACACGTTCCGGTTCAATGATACGTTCCATAATTTTTGCATGGACGTAGTGGGGATTTTCTTGTAAAAAATCCCAGATGGATTCGACAACTTCGTATACAGCTTGATGAAATTCCTTTTCACCAGGATTCTTTGCGGTAACTCTTTCCATAAATGAATCAATTGATGAATACATTTGTTAGTTCTCCTTATTTAATAATGATTTTGGGTGTGTAATCTTACGATATTTAAATACATTAAACGGCGGAAATTTACAACGAATTAAATGTTCAAGTAAAAATATTTTTTACTATTTTTACATTTCAAGTCCAGTATCAAAAATATCAGAAAGTAGTGTAGATACAAGTTTGTTTTCAAACCTCAATATCAGAATTTTAATCTTTTCAATTCACTTGCATTGAAGAGTAATATTGAACACTAATAAGTATCTCCGTCTGAACAAAGTTTGTCTGACAGGTAACTATTTTATGAATAATACTTCCCGTCTGGACAGGGTGGGGTGATCATAGTGACGAATAATTGAGGTTATCAGATAAAAAGTGTTATACTCTTAAATAATACTTTGTAATTTTCAATAAATTACGAATTACAATAATTTATGGAAATTTGAATGAATCTTACTCAATATCAATCGGTACTAAAAACATTGAGCAAAGGTTTTTTGGACGTTATTTATCCACCTTTTTGCCTGGTATGTGATTCGAAGTTAATGGTAAATGAAAAAGCTGTTTGTTCATCATGTTGGACTCAATTGACGCCCGTCGTAGAGTGGGATTGGAAAGAGAAAATAACCTTTGGAGAAGGAATTGATAAAGTAATGACTGGCTGGTATTTTGATGATCTGTTCCAAACAATTATTCATAATTTAAAATACCAGGAGTTTCGAATCATCGCAAAGGAGTTTGGTATTCGTCTCGCAAAGATGTTTAAGCAGGAAATAAGCAATGATCAAATTGAGGTTGTTATCCCCATTTCATTACATAAGGTAAAGTTAAAGCAACGTGGATTTAACCAGAGTGCTTTAATTGCCAGTCCCATGGCCAGAGAATTACACATTGAGTATAGACCTAATCTTGTAATAAGACATCGCAATACCGTGTCACAAACATCTTTAGGCGTTGACGATAGGAGAAAAAATGTATCAGGAGCATTTCGTGTTAAAGATATGGAAGAATTTAGAAGGTTCCTGATTGTAGATGATGTCCTTACAACAGGGGCGACCCTTTCAGCTTGTGCTCAATCTTTGAGAAAGTCCGGTGCTCACTATATTTCAGTTATCACTGCTGGGACACCCAAAAAACCAGTCGTAAAGCAAATTGAGGATGAAAATGAAAACGATCAAAGATCTTAATCTTCATAGGCAGCGTGTGCTAATGCGAGTGGACTTTAATGTGCCGTTACTGGACGGACAAGTAACCGATGACTTTAGGATTCAGGCAGCGTTACCATCTATTGAATTCTGTATGGAAAAAGGTGCTTCTTTGATTTTGATGTCCCATTTAGGAAGGCCAAATGGGAAGTATGTTAAAGAATTAAGTTTAATACCGGTGGGAGAGGTTCTTTCGGATATCATTGAAAAATCAATCAAATTCAGTACTGATTGTATTTCCCAGGAAGGAATCAATGTATCCAAACATTTGATTCCCGGTGAAATTCACCTGTTAGAAAACCTTCGATTTCACGATGGTGAAACGGAAAATGATCCTAAGATAGCCAATAAACTTGCCCAACATGGAACAGTTTATGTGAATGATGCCTTTGGTACAGCTCATCGTGCCCATGCATCAAATGTGGGTGTAGCACCCCATTATCAGCAGAAAGGGATTGGACTTTTGATGGAGAAAGAGTATGCGTTTTTACACGATTCTATGGTAGAGCCAAAGCGTCCACTTGTGATTGTTCTTGGGGGAGCCAAGATTGGGACAAAATTGAATCTGATCAATCGTTTTATACATTATGCTGATGAAATCATTGTTGGAGGTGGAATGGCTTTCACATTTTTAAAAGTTATGGGCTATTCAATTGGGAAATCGCTTGTTGAGGAGGATCTTTTTGAAACTGCTGCGGGAATCCTGAAGAAGGCAGAGTCGAAAGGTGTGGATATTCACTTTCCGAAAGATTTTTCGGTAACTGATAATATTGATTCAGGAATTAAGTTAGCTGAGAAAAAACTGGGTGAGATTGAGGATGACGAGATAGCGCTTGATATTGGGAGTGAAACTATTAGCTCTTTCAGATTTATTATCGAAAATGCAAGTACCCTTGTGTGGAATGGTCCTATGGGTGTCTTTGAGAAGTCTGAGTTCCGTCGTGGTACGATGGCTATTGCAAAAGAGATAGCCAATGTAAAAAGTCGTGGTGGGTGTTCAATTATTGGAGGTGGAGATACAGCAGCAGCCGTCCGAAAATTTGGGATGGAAACATTTATGTCCCATATTTCCACTGGAGGTGGTGCTTCTCTAAAGCTTCTGGCCGGTCAGGAACTTCCAGCATTAGAGGCATTAAAGGAATAGAAAAAATGAGAAATAATCACATAATCGCAGCAAACTGGAAGATGAATAAAACTCCTCAGGAGAGTTATAATTTTGTAAAAAATCTCAGGGATAAACTTTTGGATAAACCTGATGTAAATATTATATTATGCGCCCCATATACATCATTATTCTACATTAGTTCGTTTTTTAATAGTGAGAATTTTGACCTGGGAGCACAAAATATGCATTGGGCTTCAGAAGGTGCTTATACAGGTGAGATATCCCCGGATATGTTACTTGCGTCTTCCGTCAAATGGGTTATTTTAGGACATTCTGAAAGGCGGCATATTTTTGGTGAAACGATTGATGAGATCACAAAAAAAGTTGTGAGAGCGGTGCGGGAAGGACTTCGCCCAATTTTTTGTTTTGGTGAAAAATTAGAGGAACGGCGTGAAGGAAAGACGAAAGAGGTACTTTCTGGTCAATTATCACCCATTATCGATAGATTTAATGAGTCGGATTTGCAGGAAATGTTGTTTGCCTATGAGCCGGTATGGGCGATTGGAACTGGATTGAATGCAGAGCCAGATCAAATTCAGGAGGCACATCATATTGTTAGGGAGTTTGCAGGTGAAAATGTACGAATATTGTATGGAGGCAGTGTCACTCCAGCCAATGCGACGGAATTGATCAACGTAGAAGGTGTTGATGGATTTCTTGTAGGAGGAGCCAGTTTAGAATTAGAAAGTATTTGGAAGATAATTAATTGCGTATATAACGCAAGAATTAGGAGTAATTAAATGTATGGTTTTTTGGTGTTTTTACACGTTTTAGTTAGTGTCATGTTAATACTGGTGATTTTAATGCAAGCCAGTAAAGGAGGAGGGTTATCAGGAACATTTGGAAGTGGTATGTCCATGGCTGTTTTTGGAGGCAGAGGTGCAGGAGGTTTCCTGACAAAGCTTACAGTCGGTTTGGCCATCGGTTTTATGGTTCTGGCAATCCTCATCAGTCTGGTGCACACCCCAAATATTGAGAGTGGTTCTATTG
Source organism: Fidelibacterota bacterium (assembly GCA_014381485.1). Lineage (GTDB taxonomy): Bacteria > Fidelibacterota > Marinisomatia > Marinisomatales > CAZVFT01 > JACNLN01. The sequence continues at coordinate 15,492 of JACNLN010000129.1, read as the reverse complement.
TTAGAAAAATGGCAGAAGAAGAGCTCATATCTCCAGCGGATGAGCTTCCAGTTCCGATCTCACTCCCGACGGAATAAGCTGAGACATATGTGGTACATTGCCGAAGTGGTGGAACTGGTAGACACGCTGTCTTGAGGGGGCAGTGTCCATTCGGACGTGCGGGTTCGAGTCCCGCCTTCGGCACCAAAAACATCTAAAAAATAGGAGCGAAATATGAGACGTGGATTTATCCCCTTTGCGATTATACTTACAGTAATGTTGACAGCTCAAGGATTCAATGAACTTATCTCCGAATGTAAGTTGTTAATCGATGAAGGAGACTTGGTGCTTGCAGAACAAAAACTACAGGAGATTCTGGAACAAAATAATATGTTTGCTACGGCTCATTATCAATTAAGTCGTATTGCTTATATGCGTGGTGATCTGAAAAAAACTGGTGAATATCTTAGAAACGCAATCACTAGTGATCCCAGAAATGAAGAATACCGTTTAGAATATAATAAGATTGGTGAAATAAATTCTATGATGGCAAATGGCAACAGGAAGTTATCCGGGGGAGACTATGAAAAGGCAATTGTTAAGTTTGAGCAAGTTCAAGAGAAATATCCAGATTTTCCAGGTGCACCCTTTTATATCGGATTAGCTAATCTGCGTAGTGATGAGATAAAAGAAGCGGCAGCTAATTTTCGACTCGCATTAAAAATCAGTTCAAACTATGAAAAAGCTAAAAGACAATTGAAAAGTCTAGCAGACCGGACATTCAATTCTGGTAACCAGTTAATACGAGGAGGTGAATATGATCAGGCGATTTCCGAATATGAACTGGTACTTGAATTAGATCCGAACTATTATAAAGCTCACTTCCAACTGGGAGCTATCGGTACTAAGTTAGGGGATTACGAAAATGCCATCGAACGATATAAAAAGACCGTTGAAATTAATCCCTTGTACGCCAAGGGGTGGTTTTCTCTTGGACTTGGCTATCAGAGGACTGGTCAAATTGATAAAGCGCTTGAGATGTTGACCAGGTCAGTTGAGGTGGATTCAGGATATGCAAAAGCATACGCCCAGATTGGTATGATTTATCTCGACCAGAAAAATTATGAAGCCTCAGAGATATCATACAATAAAGCTATCCAGTGTGATCCCAATTATGCTAAACCATATCTTGATCTTGGAAAGTTATATGTTCTTAATGAAAGATGGGAAGAGGCAGTCTCCACCCTGATGAGGGGTACCGATCTTGATGGAAAGAATTATATTGGATTCAGTATTCTTGCTCAGGCATACAATGTTTTGGGACAATGCATTAAGGCAAAAGAAGCTGCCTATAATTCCATTGAATTAAAGAGTAATTATGCGGCGGCTTTATTTGAATTAGGAATAGCTGAGAAGTGTTTAGGTAACCGGACGGCAGCTCTGAAAGCATTTGAAAAGGCACGAAATGATAGAACCTGGCGTAAACAGGCGGAATATGAAATAGAGAAAATCAAGCATCCTGAAAGATTTGAAGAATAATCACTATCCAGTATCAGGGGGTTACTGATGATCACCCCTTTTTTTATTCCTCTTAACATTGATATTTTAACCAGTAAATTATAATGTATGATAAAAACCGTTAATTATGGATATGATGAAGATAATTACTACAGAGGTTGCTATTAATTTTGTGATTGGAGATACAACTATCCTGATTAATTCACCAGCCTTTTTAAAATGATTACTAACCATTTGTATTTATTACGTTTGGGAATAAACTTTACTCGAATTATTCACTTTAATTAATCAGGTTATGTTTTTCACTAATCTAATAATATTTTTACACTTTTCAGCTAACCATTGAACCGTTAGTGAATAATTCAAGCTATAACGGTAGATTCAAGGGTTGGTATTTTAACAATATTACAAACTTATTGACGTTGTGAAATTTAACGATGAGCAGTAGATTTTCCATCGGTAACGATATTGTTGAGATCAGAAGGATCAGGCAACTTATTAACCAATACGGACCAAGATTTTTTAAACATGTATTTACTAACCGGGAGGTTGAGTGGTGTAACCAAAGGATGGAACCTTCGGTTCACTTAGCTGGTCGGTTTGCTGCTAAAGAAGCCATTAAAAAAGCGTTGATGGCTCTGGGAGAACCCGAAACAATTCCACTTCGTTCCATTGAAATTTTCCGGGAGGATGGACAACCACCTAAAGTTGAATTACATTGTGAATTATCCCGTTTGTATCGTGTTCAGGTCTCTATCTCTCATACCAATTCTACGGCAACAGCTGTAGCTTTTATGGAGGTCGAATGAGGATATTTTCTTCAAGAGAGGCTCGCTCAATTGATAGACACGCCATTGATGATTTAGGTATTTCGGGTGAATATTTAATGGGGAATGCAGGCTTATCAGTAGCTGAAAAAGCAATGAAAATGTTGCTTGAGTCAGGGGGATCAAAAGCACTCATTATTGCTGGAAAAGGAAATAACGGGGGAGATGGTTATGTTGCCGCCTTAAAGCTCGTGGAGTTTGTAAAAGATGTTTGTCTGATTTCGACATCTCCAAAGGATGAAATCAAGGGAGACGCAAAAATATTTCACGACAGATGCGTAGAACAAGAGATCGAGATTCAGTATGAAGTGGAACCGGAGTCCTTTGATACCTACGGTTTCAATCTGATTATTGATGGTTTACTTGGTACGGGAATCAAGGGTAAAGTTAAAGGTGTTGCAAGAAAGTGGATAGACTGGATAAATCAAACAAGGTTGTCCGTTTTGGCTATTGATATACCTTCCGGTATTTCTGCAGATAATGGTCAGGTATTAGGTTCTGCTATTCGAGCCGATGCAACGGTAACTATGGGGTTTTTGAAACAAGGACTTGTCATCAATCCGGGGGCAGAATATGCTGGTGAGGTTGATCTTGTGGATATTGGTTTTCCTGAAAGTGCTTTTGAAGTCATTAGTTCCAATAAAGTCGTGTTTGATGAATCTATTGCTGTTGAATATTTAAAGAAACCTCCATCGAATACGTACAAACACAGACAGGGTAAAGTGTTTATTCTTTCAGGTTCCCGTGGGTTTACCGGGGCTGGATGTCTAACTGCTGAAGCGGCATTAAGAACGGGAGCGGGCTTGGTCATTGCAGGGGTTCCAGAATCTCTTAATCCTATTTTTGAAGAAAAATTGACCGAGGTGATTACAGCTCCATTGCCGGATAAAGGTATGGGAAGGTTTTTAAACGAATCATGTACAAAACTAGAAAATCATCTCGATTGGTGTGATGTTGTGGCTATTGGACCGGGAATTGGGACAGATCATACTACGATGGAATTTGTTGAGAAAGTATTTGAAATGTGCTCTAAACCGATGGTCATCGATGCTGATGCACTAATTCCCTTTCACGACAAACCTGATCTTTTAAAAAAGGTGAAAAAAGAATGTATTCTCACCCCACATCATGGAGAAGCTGCCGCATTTATGGGGGTGGATAAACAGACCATTATTGATGATCCATTTCGCTTTATGAAGGAGATGGTACAGGCAACCGGTGGGGTTGTTGTATTGAAGGGGGCTCCAACGATAGTAGGATTTAATGATACCATTGTTATAAACAGTTCAGGTCACCAGGGTCTTGCTACAGCGGGTAGCGGAGATGTCCTGACTGGGATGATTGCCGGGTTTGTGGGGCAGAAACTTCCTCTTGAAATTGCTGCACAGTTGGGAGTATTTATTCACGGAAAAGCAGCTGATACACTATTAAAAACTCGTGGATACCGCGGATTACTTGCAGGTGATTTACTTCAAACCATACCTTCAATAATTATGTCATATGAACTTTGTTAGATATCGTCGTATTACTGCTTGCTACTGTGTGTTGATATTGTTGTTTTCATCCATCCCGGGGAAATCAATCCCTGAGACTAGACTTTTTAGTTACGATAAATTACTACACATATTTGAATATGCAATACTGGGTTGGCTTCTCGCTGGTTCTTTGGAGCAAAGGAATTTGAAATTCATCATAGGAATTCTTTTATTTGGAATGGTATTTGGTGGTTTTGATGAACTATGGCAGTCTGTTACACCAGATCGAAATATGAGCGTTTATGATTGGTTATCTGATTGTATTGGACTGATTCTTGGATTTTTCATATATTTATTACGATTGAAGATTATTTTTCCTTCGGGTAAAGTTCGATATGGATAAGCTTGTTATCATTGGAAAGAACTCATTGTCAGGAACCGTTAACATCAGCGGTGCGAAAAATGCTGTACTTCCAGCTATGGCTGCAACACTGATTGCTCCTGGTATCTATCGCATTCATAAAGTTCCTGATCTTCGTGATACCCGCACAATGATCAAGTTACTTGAAATTATTGGTGCAAAAGTCGTCTATGAAAATGGAATCCTCGAAGTTGATACTCGCGAATGTGATAACCCGGAGGCTCCTTATGAGCTTGTCAAAACGATGCGGGCATCATTTTACGTTTTGTGTCCTCTTCTTGCTCGTTTTGGTTATGCCAGAGTATCTCTTCCAGGTGGATGTGCCTGGGGTCCCAGACCGGTAAATTATCACATTTCTGGAATCGAGAAGATGGGGGCTAAAACGGAATTGGATCAGGGATACATTATTGCAAAAGCAGATCGATTGAAAGGGGAGACTATAAGTTTTGATACTTCCTCAGTTGGGGCGACAGGGAATCTTTTGATGGCATCTGTTCTTGCTGAAGGTAAGACGATTATTCAAAATGCTGCACGAGAGCCAGAAATTATGTTTCTCTGTAGATTTCTGAACGAAATGGGTGCTGATATATCAGGAATTGGAACAGACTGTCTCATCATCCACGGGGTAGATGATTTACGCCCTGTTGAAATCGAAGTGATTCCTGACCGAATCGAAACAGCTACTTTTCTAATTGCTGGTGCTTTAATTGGAGAGGGGGTCACGGTGGCGGATGTAGAACCAGAACATTTAACTGTCATTCTCGATAAACTACAGGAAGTTGGTTGTGAAATGACCATAGAAGATAAATCCATAGCAATTTTCCGTGAAGAACCGCTGAAGCCGGTAAATGTTGTAACGGCTGTCTATCCGGGATTTCCCACTGATGTTCAAGCTCAATGGATGGCGTTAATGACTCTGGCAAAAGGTTCATCTGTTATTACTGATACGATTTACCACGACAGGTTTACTCATGTGGCAGAATTAACTCGGCTGGGAGCAAGAATTAAATTACAGGATAATGTGGCTACAGTTACGGGTGTAAACGAACTCCGTGGAGCAACTGTAATGTCAACAGATATTCGTGCCAGTGCTTCGTTAATATTGGCAGCTCTTGCTGCCGAAGGTCGTACGGATATCTCTCGAGTCTATCATATTGATCGTGGATATGAGAAGATTGAGGAAAAGCTCAGAGGGATCGGGGCACAGATCTGGCGTGCCGAAGAATAGCTAATTATGGCATTTGTTTGAGGGCAATAATAATTTTTTTAGTAATGGTTTCCGGTGAAGTTCTGTCGGTATTTAGTCTCAAGTCGGCTTGTTGAAAGAAAAGGTTTCTATACTCTAATTTTTGTTTAATAAAGGATTCTAAATCTTTATCAGGGAAATCTTTCATCTTTTTAAGTCGTTCAATTAAAATATTTGGAGAAGCTTCAAGCCAGATGGTGACACCACTGTTTTTCATTGTTTCAAATTTCATTGTATCTAAAACAGAATCACAATTTGAAGCAAACACTTGATGTTCTCCTTGAGATAATTCACGTAAAATGGTTGTTTCCATATTTTTAAATGATTCTTCCCCAAACGTATCAAAAATTTCTTGGAGTGGGCGGTTGTATATAGCTTCTATGGTTTGATTAATATCAACAAATGCCCAGTGGAGGTGATTAGCCAGTATTTTCCCGATGGTCGATTTCCCAACACCGTTCATACCTATGAGATAGATATTTCTAAGTCCGAGTTTCATTTTTGTTTTAGCACCTTATTAAATATTAATACACTTTCTCATTGAAAACAAATAAGATGTTGAATTAAATTAACAATCAAAATTTACATTGATTTTTGAAAATTGGTTTATAATTGGAGTAATGGCAGATCTTATGGATTTTACTGTTTCTATCTGATAAACAAACTTCTGGAGAGGTGGCCGAGCTGGCTGAAGGCGCCCGCCTGCTAAGTGGGTTTTCGGAGAGTATCCGGAACGAGGGTTCGAATCCCTCCCTCTCCGCCAATCTGCGCTAAAGCTTCGATTGGCATGCCAAATTATGCGTTGAAGCTTCAGTTGAAAATGCTTCCTGATTTACACCTTTTCCAGGTGAATTAGGCTGATTATAAAAATAATGTATTATTGAGGTAAACTAATGTACTATGTCTAAATTGTTTGGAAAATGTAGCGAAACAATATTTGTATATAGGATCTACAAATAAGCTGAAACGAAGGTTAGATGGACATAATCAAGGTAAATGCCAGGCTACCAAACCGTATACTCCCTTGATTTTAATCGCTTATGTTGCGGTGAATACAGACTTGTCCGGCTCCCGACTTAGAAAAATGGATTTCTATACAAAAATAACCCGAGATACAAGCATTAAAACGGTGTCAATACCCAAATACCACCCCCTCTTTTCATTCTCCCCCATCAAGGGGGAGAAGGTTTTGCCGGGAAGTCACATCTCAGATTCTTATTGTAGACCCTGGCTACCCGCCCTTATTCTTCAGGAGCTGGTGAGCAAAACTGTTTAAGGCTATGCTACCAAGAACTCCTCTCCCCTGGTGGGAGAGGAAAAAGGTGAGGGAGGATATGTTCTCTTCTCAAGATTTTCATTGTAACAAAAGCTACGAGAGTTTTTGTAAGATTGAATCTGGCTCACATTGGACAGCTCCTAGAATAAAAATGCTATCCAGGTACGCATTATTGTGATGAGTCGTAAAATATAATATTTAAATGGAGGTGTGGCAGAGCGGTTGAATGCACTGGTCTTGAAAACCAGCGTTCCGATACCTCGGGACCGTAGGTTCGAATCCTACCACCTCCGCTTTTTTTCAAATGATAAGAAATGATTGCAAGTACAAATAGGATTATCTTGAGTATGTGATTTTATTTTTATTTCCAATGGAATTTAATCTAACTTAGTGATAATTTTAATCATTCAAAATGGAATTCACGAATCCCATAGAAAAGCGTAACACCCGGCAAGTTATGGTAGGAGACGTTCCTATCGGTGGTGGAGCTCCCATTCCCGTTCAATCGATGACTACCACGAAGACAGACAACATTGAGGATACACTTCGACAGGTGGAACGACTGGAGGAAGCGGGATGTCAGATTATCCGGATGGCTGTTCCTAATGAACAGGCAGCGAAAGCTTTACCACTCATTAAAAAGCGAATGACTGTTCCATTAGTTGCCGATATTCACTTCAACTACAGGCTGGCACTGATGGCGGTGGATGCGGGTGTTGATAAAATCCGTATTAACCCGGGAAATATCGGGAAAAGGGAGCGTATAGAAGCCGTTATTGAAAAGGTAAAAGAGGCGGAACTTCCTATCCGCATTGGTGTCAATGCTGGGAGTCTTGAGAAGGATCTTATTGAAAAGTATGGATTTCCCATCCCGGAGGCAATGGTAGAAAGTGCAGAACGACATATCAAACTTTGTAAAGAATTTGATTTTGAAGATATTATCGTTTCCCTGAAATCTTCTGATACTCAATTGATGGTTGATTCCTACCGCCTTTTTTCGAAGAGATACAATTATCCTCTCCATCTTGGCGTGACAGAAGCTGGTCCCACCTGGAGTGGTACTATCAAATCGGCTGTTGGAATTGGGACTCTTCTTTCAGAGGGGATCGGAGATACAATCCGCATTAGTCTGACAGACGACCCCGTTGAAGAAGTTCGTGTTGGTTTTGAGATACTCAAATCTCTTGGTTTGGCGAGTAACGGTGCTACCATTGTGGCATGTCCCACTTGTGGGAGATTGGAAGTGGATCTCATTAAAATTGCTAATGTGATGGAAGAAAGACTCAAAGATGTAAAAACCCCCTTAACGGTGGCATTGATGGGATGTGCGGTAAACGGACCGGGAGAAGCAAAACACGCAGATCTTGGTATTGCTTTTGGAAAGGGAAGTGGTCATCTTTATAAAAAAGGCGTTACTCTGGAAAAGGTAAAGGAGTCGGATGCCATTGATCGACTGATGGAATTGGTCAGGGAATATGAGGAGGAAGTAACAAAAAATCGAAATAATCATAAGGAGTGAAAGATAATGAAAATACGTTTATTTCTGTTTACAATTTGCTTTTTAATATCGAGTTCCATATTTGCTCAGAAAGATTATTCCCCCATAGTCATCTATTGGAAAACGCTTACGCCGGTTGAAAAAGATATCTACCTGTTTTCATACCTCACGCAAGTATATGACACTCATACATCGCTCATCAAGGATCGTGGGAAAGGTGAAGAGCTAACGATGTGGTATTTTAATAATCGAGCTGAGAAAGCCTATAAAATTTTAGAATTGCTCGAAACAATTGACACTTCAAAGTATATCGAATGGATTGATGAGTATTACAAACATGAAGAGTACAGGGATCAACCATTTTATGAAGCATTAAATTACTCTTATCTCCACTCGCAAATAAAAGGTCAGACTCTTCTGGAAAAGTATGAGAGTTTGTTCGACGGTGAGAAAGAGAAGTGATGAACTACTAGATTGATGTGGTAGTTAAAATAGCTGGAAAATTATTATAAGAAGCCTTTGACAAACCTATTGCACAAATTAAAAAGTCTAAAATTCACCTGCTTTTCGTTGGAAAACTTGTTAATAGCACCGCTATTAACCGCATTTCCCGCCTTAATCAGGCAAATTTTAATTCTTTTTTCTTCACACATGAGGTTTATCAAAGGGTTCTATAAATTGATTTCACCAATAATCTTTAATGCACGCAAGAGTCCTCAGTAGCGCCATTCTTGGTATTGATGCCTATGAAGTGGAGATTGAAGCCAATCTCACACCAAGACCTGCTCCAAAATTTATTATCGTAGGTTTACCAGAAGGGGCAGTTAAAGAAAGTAAAGAACGAGTTATTGCCGCCGTTAAGAATTCTGATTTCAGATATCCCAGTAAAAGGACAGTAGTGAACCTCGCTCCCGCAGATATCCGGAAGGAGGGGAGTACTTTTGACCTTCCCATTGCCATAGGTGTTCTTGCAGCTCTTGGTGAAGTAAAATCCACCTTTCTGGATAAAATCTGGCTGTTGGGGGAACTTTCTCTTGATGGTTCACTTCGCCCCATTCGAGGAGCATTGCCTATTGCTATCTGTGCTGCCCAGACAGGTGTAAAGGGGATTATTCTTCCAAAAGACAATGCGAAGGAAGCTGCGGTAGCTGATGGAGTAAAAGTAGCTGGAGCTACAACGCTGACTGAAGTTGTCTCAATCCTGAACGGTGAGAAGGATATAGAATCAACTAAAGTTGATTTAGAAGAGCTATTTCGAGAGAGTCTCAACTATGGAGTAGATTTTGAGGATGTGAGGGGTCAGGAAGCCGTAAAACGTGCTTTGGAAGTGGCGGCAGCGGGAGGACATAACGTAATTCTCATCGGTCCTCCAGGTTCAGGGAAAACAATGCTGGCGAAGCGACTTCCCACAATTTTACCTCACTTAACTCTTAGTGAAGCTCTGGAGACAACCAAGATCCATTCCGTTGCAGGACTTCTTCATGTTGATAGTGGAATTATAGCTACTCGACCTTTCCGCTTGCCTCATCATACTATCAGTGACGCAGGACTTATTGGCGGGGGACATATTCCAAAACCCGGTGAGGGAAGTCTGGCTCACCACGGGGGTCTTTTTCTTGATGAGTTTGCAGAGTTTAAGAAAAATGTTCTGGAAGTCATGCGTCAACCTATGGAAAGTGGACAGGTTACAATCTCTCGCGCAGCTATGTCTGTGACTTATCCTGCCAATTTTCAACTCGTGGCAGCAACGAATCCCTGCCCTTGTGGATACGCCACTGATCCTAATAACGACTGTACCTGTAGTCAACAGATGATCCAGAAATATATGAACCGAATTTCGGGTCCGTTGTTAGACAGAATTGATCTTCACATTGATGTTCCAACTGTTCCTTTTTCAGATCTTACTGAAAAGCCAGCTGGTGAAAAATCGGATTCCATCCGTAAACGTGTGGGAAAAGCCCGGAAGGTACAACTCGATCGATTTGCTGCCGAAAAGGGTATGTATTGTAATGCTCATATGGAAACAAGTGAAATTCAACGTTTCTGTAAGATTAACGAGGGAGGGAGAACCCTCTTGAAAACTGCAATGGACAAACTTGGTCTTTCAGCTCGTGCTTATGACCGAATTCTGAAGGTATCAAGAACAATTGCTGATCTGGAGGGACAAAAAGATATTCAACCTCAGCATTTGAGTGAATCGATTCAATACCGCAGCCTGGATAGGCAGTTGTGGATGTAAGACTGATTGTTGATTAAGCTTATGAAAAGATATGATAATGCATTTGTGTTTAAAAGAGAGATAACTATCGGTTAACCAATGGTGGATTAGTGCTGAAAAATATTTATAAAAACCGGTTTTTCCTTTTACTATCCATTGGGTTTGTATTAGGTGGTTGTGCGTCTCGATTGATGGTTAAAGAGACATACAAAGATGGAAATCTGACGAAGTTCTATTATAAGAAAAGCATCATTGGTTCTACTGTTGTAAGAGAAGTTACTTTTCATCCAAACGGTCTACGAGCAGAAGAGACCTGGTATAAATCCGGTCGTCACATTGTCCGGCGGATAAATTGGGATACACAAGGTCAGCTCAGACAGGAGCAATTTTATAAAAAAGGTGTTCCAGATGGGAAATGGACATGGTGGAATGAGAGCGGTATTCCTGATTCTCAGAAGGTGTATAAAAAAGCATCCGTCGTCAAGTATACAAGGTGGTACCCAAATGGTCAAAGACGAGTGGTGAAATCCTACAGAAAGAGCTTACCTCATGGCATATGGAGATGGTGGGGAGAAGATGCTATTCCTGATTCTCTGAAGATGTACCAATTCGGTCAGTTAGATGGCAATGTAATCATCTGGCATGAGAATGGCGGACTTAAGACAAAACAATTTTACAGACGTGATAGTCGGGAGGGGAGATGGACATGGTGGAACAAAGAGGGAATTCCCGATTCACAAAAGGTTTACAGAGAGGAGTTAGTCGTTAAATATACACGTTGGCACCCAAATGGAAAAAGGTGGTTTGTCAAATCATATAAAGATGAATTACTACACGGTGAGTGGATTTGGTGGGGGGAGGATGCTGTATCTGATTCTCAGAAAGTGTATAAAAATGGGAAATTAGACGGGATGGTTCGCCACTGGTATTCTAGAGATCAACTCAGAAAGGAGGAGGAATATCATCTTGGGAAACGAGATGGTAGGTTAAGGAAATGGTACGAGCATGGTCCGTTGGAACGCGAGGAACATTACAAGCAGGGTATTATTCATGGCACGTGTAAATACTGGCTTGGAACCGGGGTGAAATATTTGGAAGTCCCCTATGTGAATGGTCAAAAACAAGGAATATTGAAAAAGTATTATTACGCCACTGGTCGTCTCCAATCTGAAACAGAATATGAGAAGGGGGAAAAATACGGACATCAAATAACATGGAATCCCAGCGGGCGGTTAATTCGTGATTATATCTTTATCTCTGATGAACCATATATCGAGAAAGAGTTTTATTCTACTGGCAATCATAAGAGAGTAAAAGTTTATCTTGTTGGTGATAGAGGATGGGAGATCCTGTGGGACAAACATAATCGAAGGGTCGAGAAAGAAGACAGATGGCGAAGTGATCATAGAGTTATTACCAAGACTCATAAAAACGGGATGAGATCTTTAGAAATTGACTACGAGGAGGAGAAAAAACACGGGGTAGAATTTCATTATTATGAAAATGGTGCCCTTCAAAAAGAGGTGCTTTACTATTTTGATACTCCACTGCTTGAGAGAGAATTGAATAGGGAAGGTGAACTGATTGTTGAGCGTCTTTACCAGGATGGCAGCATTGTCTGGATACGAAAAAAGTAGCAAAAGCAACCCTGCTTGTGTTTGTAGGGTAGAGAGTACAGTCCGTTAGGAGCCGGACACAGTGATGGATTCCTAAGCAACGGGAATTTCTTTGGGGCACTACACAGCTTCCTTCATGAGTCGAACAGGCAATTTACTCTAAGATACTTCAGGCCCGTCGGTGACCCCTTTTACTAATTGAATTAAAATGGAAGTTCACTAAACGACTTCGGGGGTCGCTGACGATGAAAGAAAGGTTGATTAAGGAAATAACAACTTTGCGGAAGTTTCCGTTAGTAGCCGGGTAGGCTTAACTTCCGCAAAGTTAAACAGATGAAAATTGGTTATATTTCTTAAAGCACAAACGCTGTAATAGAGTTAACTGTAGTTAAAAAATGATTTCTCCCGAAGTGTCGGGATACATCATTTTACTCCAAAAACGGCTATAAATATTGTAGGAGTACAATGATGGAACAGCCTGCCCCGACTGTCCCAAAACATTCGGGGACTCGTCGGGGAAGTGTAATCATTGTGCAATGTTAAATTAGCAGAATAATATCGGTTATATTTCGGAAAATGTGAACGGCGTAAGAGAAATACTTGTAGTTTGAAAATGATTTTGTTTTACTCCATCATTTTACTCCAAAACACTTTTAGAATTTATAGTAGAGTAATATTAAATTTGGTCAAATCTTAGGAGGATATATGAAGTTCAATTTGGAAGCTATTATGCCATATTTCATTTTTATCGGTATTTTTATTCTTTCCGTTATTCTTGGGGTAATTTTCAAAAAGGTGGTTCATTCCCGTCTTTTACGTCTTTCTGAAAAAACCTCATGGAAAGGGGATGATATCATACTGAGAGCCGTAGGAAAATCAGTTCTACTCTGGTTTATTCTTGGAGGTTTTTATCTTGCTATCGATTACCTTTCAATATCTGCTGGGCTTGAACATGGTTTTCGGATTTTTATTTTCGTTATTTTTATTCTTTCCCTGACTATTGCTATTTCGAAGATTACGGTAGAATTGTTGAAGCTCTACTCCGAAAAAACGGGAGGAGCTTTTCCATCCACAACCATGTTCAATAACCTCATACGGATTGTAATCATAACCATCGGTCTTCTGATGATTTTTCAAACCCTCGGAATCTCTATCACTCCTGCGTTGACTGCTCTGGGAGTGGGAGGATTGGCTATATCATTAGCATTGAAGGATACTCTTTCTGATGTTTTTGCTGGACTTCATATTCTAATTTCCAAAAAGATGAAACCTGGTGACATGATCTCACTGGAGAGCGGGGAGAAAGGAACAGTAGAAAATATTTCCTGGAGAAATACTGGCATTCGAGACCGTCTGAATAATCTAATTATTATCCCGAATTCGAAACTTTCCACTGCCATGGTAACAAATTACAACTATCCAGTGCAGGAAGTAGCTATGAGGGTACGCTGTGGAGTCAGTTATGACAGCGATCTGGAGCACGTAGAAAAAGTTACTATCGAAGTAGCGCAGGAAGTGCTGAAGGAGGTAGATGGCGGAATAACGGATAGCGAGCCATCTCTGGTATTTCTGAATTTTGGAGAATCAAGTATTGATTTCCGGGTGAAACTGCTGGCGAAAGATTTCGATGGCGGATTAATGGTTCAGCATGAATTTATCAAACGGCTGAAAAAACGGTATGATGAAGAAGGAATTAACATCCCATTTCCAATCCGTACGATTTACAAAGGAAGCGAATAGGGTGGTACATTATCTAATGATACCAGTATACCTGAAAAACTCATCAATCCCGCATTTGCGGGACTAAGTTGCTTAATTATAAAACCCTGAAGGGTAAAATCCGCAAAATGGATTTTAGGCTTTAGCCTTTTAAAAAAGTATTGGAATATTGGGTAAAATCCGTAGACCGAAGTTAAATAACCGTGGAAGTCGTCGACGACCAACGCTGAAGCACCGGATCACCAACGAATACGTTTTACATATTTACGCATTTACATAATTACGTTTTACGTTTGACATAATTACGTATTTTAAAACCCTGAAGGGTAAATCCGTAAATATAACTTGTTAACAATTATGTTAATTATTTATATTTGACTATGAACTATAATCGAATAAGGACAATAAAATCCCCCGTTTTTACTTATGAAGAGGTAGCAACATTGTTAGGGATCAAGCCTGAGTCAGCACGAGTCCTCTGTAGCCGGTACGTTCAAAATGGACTTTTGGTTCGACTTAAGCGGAATCAATATGTCCTAAAGGAAAAATGGGATAGCGTCGGTGAAGAGGAAATTTTTGAAATTGCCAACCGTATCCAGGTACCATCCTACATTTCTCTGACAACCGCATTATCCTATTATGGCATTACCACTCAAATTCAGCAGGAATTTGTGGAATCGGTTTCGGTGCAGCGGTCCTTTTCCAGAAGAATACTAACAATGGAGTTTTCCTACGTCAAGATAAAAAGAGATTTTTACGGAGAATTCAAAAAAGTAAATCAATTTTTCATCGCCGCACCAGAAAAGGCTCTGCTGGATGCACTTTATCTGACATCTTTAGGACGATATAGTCTGGATAAATTCGCCCTGGACATTTCAAAAATAAATAGAGATAAAGTAACGTATTTATTAAATAATTATCCACAAAGGACGAAAAAGTTATGGAGTACTTATGAAAATATTTGAGGTACATGAGCAGTTTGAAATGGAAATTCTCCAGTATCTGAACAGTTCCAGACTATTGGACAATCTTGTATTTGCCGGAGGAACAATGCTTCGACTCTGTTACAATATGAATCGTTATTCAGGTGATTTCCATTTTTACTTTTCAGGAAAAACGGTAACGAAAGCTGATTTTGAGACAAGTAAATTTTTCGAGAAAATGTTAGAAATGCTTCGTAGAAACTATGTCATTAGCTATAGTCAGGATAAGTTTAATACCTTGTTGTTTGAATTAACCCATGACCGTTATCCTCGACGTTTAAAGATTGAAATCAACAAAAGAAAGGTATTTTCTGAAATAAAGCAGGTGATTGCTTTTTCTCCTTTTTCTACTATTCAAGTTTTGGTGAATAGTCTTAGTCTCGACAAAATGATGGAAAACAAGGTGGAAGCTTTAATTGATCGGAAAGAAGTCAGAGATGCTTTTGATATTGAATTTTTTATCCGTCGTGGGATTCCTTTTTCAGGAGATGACAAGGTTCAAAAAAAGGTACTTAAAGTTCTCCGAGGATTTTCACAGAAAGACTACAAAGTAAAACTTGGATCACTCCTGCCAGCGGATATTCGGGAATATTATCAAACAAGTGGATTTCAATTCCTTGAGCAGCATCTTGTGTCTCTGATGAATCAGACATAATTCCTAAGTTGTAAATTAATTTGCACATCATAATGGACAATGAAATATCACACTTTTTTGT
>JACNLN010000082.1 GCA_014381485.1 Fidelibacterota bacterium | reverse complement strand
GCCTGAGTTCCATTGCCCGGTTTGAAGTCCCTAAAATCCAGCGCCTGTGCAGCAGCTATAAATTCAATCCCCAGAATCCCATAAGCATTGTCAATAATCTGTCTGGTTTTAAGAGCTGAATTCATTCCCATACTGACGAAATCCTCCTGATCCGCTGCGGCGGGAATGGACTGAATAGACGCCGGCATTGAGAGAATTCTCTGCTCTACAATCATCATATCAGCAGTATACTGACTAAGCATATGTCCTGAAAACATTCCCGCCCCCTTTGTCAAAAAAGCGGGAAGTCCGACACTTAACGCTGGATTTAACAAGCGGTTTAACCGTCGTTCTGATAAAACGCTCACCATAGTAATGGCCGCTCCAAGCATATCAAGCGGTAAGCTGATCGGTGACCCCTGAAAATTGGCGCCAGTCAGCACGACGCCATCATCCGGTAGAAAGAGTGGATTATCACCCACACCATTAAGCTCAATCTCAAGCTGACTTCTTGTCCAACGAAGTTGGTCCCGTGCAGCGCCAATTACCTGAGGAGTAGAACGCATACTGTAAGCATCTTGTACTTTCACCTTTAGTCCGGTTAACAAGTCTGAACCCATGACAACTTTCATTAAATTTTTCGATGAAGTTACCGCCCCCTGAAAGCCTCTCAATTCGTGTAATCGGCTGTTATACGGTTTCAGGTTTGCAATTAGCGATTCCAAACTCATCGCAGCTGCGATTTCAAATTGCTTTAATAGTCTTTCAGTTTCATAAACCTGAATACATGCCATTCCAGAAATCAAATTACTTCCATTGATAGTGGCTAACCCATCCCGTGCTTTTAGACCCGGAATTGGGATTCCCGCTTTTTCCATTGCCGTTTTACCAGGTAATCTTTCCCCCTGATAAAATGCTTCCCCTTCCCCCATTAACAGGAGAGCAATCTGGCTCATAGGAGATAAATCTCCACAGGCACCCACGCTCCCTTTTTCGCAAACAACAGGGGTAACTCCCTTATTAAGCATATCCACTAAGGTCCGGGTAATTTCAGGTCGGCAGGCAGAATAGCCATTAGCATGGACATTGATCCGGGTCATCATGGCTGCCCTGATATGTTCAATGGGAGCTGGTTTACCAATCCCAGCAGAATGATTGTAAACAAGATACTTCTGGAACTGTTTCATCTGTTCATCCGTTAACACCACTTCAGACAGTTCACCAATGCCAGTATTTACTCCGTACATGATTTCTCTTTCTTCGATCTTTTTCCTGAGAAATGCCCGGCACTTCTTTATCCTTTCCACCGCATCAGGATGAAGTTTCACCTTCTCCAACCTGACAGCTACGTTATAGACATCTTCAATAGTTAAATCGTTTCCTGTGATGACGACAGCCATAATGTTCTCCTTATTCTAAAAATTCTATTGGACTATTTTACCTCGGTTGTTCATTTAAAAATCGAGGAGAAATTTACAAAATTTTGTTGGGGAAAACACGAGGCTGATACATTATTACTCATTCGTAATTCAACCAAGATTAGGGCAGGAGCCCAATTCATAAACATTATAAATATGACATGCAGATTTACCAACAAAAAGTATTTATCTCTTTGTTCTCTCTGGCTAACCCTATACAACTACCCCACCATCCACACTAAGAACAGTACCGTTGATATAGTTGGCATCGTCACTGGCAAGAAATACATAAGCGGCGGCAATATCTTCCGGAGTTCCCATGCGTTTTAGAGGAACCTTATTTGCCAGCTTGGTCATAATATCTTCTGGGATATGTGCAAGCATATCCGTCTGAATAAATCCTGGCGCAACAGCATTGACGCGGATGCCATCCTTTGCTAATTCACGAGCCCACACTTTTGTCATCCCGATAACACCACTCTTGCTGGCAACGTAGTTTGTTTGACCAAAATTTCCATATAGTGCTACAACTGACGAGGCATTTAAAATAACGCCTGACCCCTGCTCGCACATCACCGCTGTCACTTCTTGCGTACAGATAAACGTTCCCCGAAGATTCACTTTTATCACCTTATCAAACTGCTCATCTCTTAGCTTCTTGAGTGTCACATCCTCAATGATCCCTGCATTATTAACTAAAACATCAATTCCACCGTACGTCTTTATCGCAGAAGACACCATGGCTTTTACACTGTCTCTATCAGCCACATTCACGTAAGTGAAAATGGCTTCGCCACCAGTAGATTGAATTCCATCTGCCACTGCTTGTCCTGTGGTTTCATTCAGATCAGCAATGACAACTTTTGCACCTTCCTCCGAAAATCTTATGGCGGTTGCTTTCCCAATGCCCTGTCCCGCCCCTGTGATAATGACAGTTTTATCTCTCAACCCTCTCATTTTTACCTCCTATTTTTAAAATGAAGTAATTATAAATCTTATTGGACAATTCGAAAATATAATTAAATTAAAAATGCTGCAAAAGTTCTGCCGCTTTTTTCAATCTTTGGTTATAAAAAAGCCTCCTTACTTCACAAAATGGAGGCTTTATTGAGAACACATAAAAATAAGTTACTCAATCATCTCGCTGCCGGCAAGATAATCTTCAAATTTGAACCGATCATCTTTTTCCATCTGTCTTGCAACTTCAATAATGGCCTTCCTGGCAGCATCAATATCCCGCTTCAGTCTTGGTTCTTCAACAGGTTCGTACATAGCCTGTTTTTTTTGTGGGAGGTTATTGATTACCCTATCTACAATCTCTTGAGGTTGTCCTTTTAACGCAAGAGCAACAGTATCCAAATCCACAGAATTCATTAAGTCGCGTAAAATGTTGTCAGGAAAACTAAAGATGTCATCAAATGTTACGTGGTACTTCTTTACTTCACTCATCAGGTCCGGGGATTCCCTTGATATTGCGCTAATATACTTCTCTTCTTCCTCCGGGCTCATCCTACCCAAAATCTCAGCAATGTTTTTACCTCCTCCTCTCGAGAAATTAATAGATCGAGGGAGAAAATGGGTTTTTTCCTCCAAATCAGTTGCGATATTTACTATGGCTTCCAATGGAATGGTGTCCAGCTTCCCCATCTCTATTAATACCCGCCCTTTGATTTCCGTTACCATCCGATTTAATACGAACATCTGTCGCTCTGGTGAAATTTGAGTAAGTGCTATAGCAATAATTCTGGCATCCTCTACCTCAAGCAGTGTAACCAGTTGTTCATCATCAAGAGTCTCTAAAAAACCAAAGGGGCGTCTCACATCGCTAATTTCCTCTCCTTGAAATTTCTTAGACACGTGTGTCATATAGTATTCATCTATTACCTGTTTCCTAACGGAAAGGGAAACCGTATCCATTTCTCTGATATGTACCCGTATCTTTTGAATATCAGTCTCACTTAATCCCTTAATCAGTGTTAATGCAAGGTTTTCCCCGAGTACAGAGAATAAAATTGAAACTTTATCAATCCCAGAAAGTGTATGATAATCTGTAATCATTTTTCTCCTTTCTTCTTTTTCTTCTTCTTACCCTCTTCCTCTTCTTCCCCAGAAACTTCTGTGGTCGGAGTTTGCGATTCAGCTTCCGGCGGTGGTGGAGCTTCTTCCTCCAGCCACTCTTTCACAATTGTCGTGGCAGTTTCCGGTTGAGCAACACTCATAGAGATCACAGACTGCCTGGCAGATTTAATTTCAGATTTCAATACTCCCGGATCTTCGGATGGTTTTGAGGGGGTAGCTGCAGTAACCTTATCTTGTGGGGGGAGCGTAGCGGTTGGAGCTCCTTCATCTGGAGTTTTCCTCGGAACTTTTACCTCCCCTGGCCTCTTTTTTTTTACCCTTTTGGGTGGTGGTCTCCGCATCATCCATGGAGGTGGAACGACATACTTTGGTTTGCGACTATTAAATAAAATGACCGCTGCTAACGCTACAACAGCAAGAAGAGAAATAGCACTCATCAGATATATCGGAAGATTATTTCTTTCGCCTTCCAAGCTTGCTAATTCCTCCACTGCTTTTTCTTCATAGTCCCGAAACACGGCTAATCTTTCCTCAATGAGTGAATCAAGTTGAGCTCTCTCCCTTTCCCTGGACATTCTTTCTTCCACTGCTGTCTGCCGTTCCTCCGCCGAGAGCTGGGCTGAATCAAGTATAGATTCAAGTTGATTAATTCTAGTTGTCAGAGCCCCCCATTTCACTGAATCCCTCTCCAATGTTGCTTGTCTCTTCTCCTCAAAATCTCTTCTGATTCTTTCGGTTTCCAATTTCTCTAATTCTGCCCTCCAGAGAGTCCTCTCTTCTTCCCTTTGCCTGGCCTCCTCCTCTCTCCATTGCAGTAGCTCTTCTCTCCAATTTAATCCTTTTTCTTCCGCTACAACTTCTTCTTGCTGTTGCTCAAGCTTATCTATCTTTTCAGCAATAGAACGGAGAATAATCGCCTCAGCTGTTCTCTCATCCCTTCTTTCTTTAAACGTTGCAGTCATAATACTCAGAATATCTCCTCGATTACGATTATAATGAGATGCTACTTTAATGATCTGGCGTACATTTTCAATCAATTCTGGGGAAGATCCTTCTGGTAGGATACAGCTGATTTCAAGTCTTTCAATCACAGGCATAGAGGATGTAATATCCATATAGGACTGAGACATAATCTGAGGTCCTGCTTTCGCTTTAGCTTGAACCGGAGGAAGTTCTTCTGTCTCAATTTCAACCGTTTCTTCGGGCACAGGCTCCTCTTCAATCTGGAAGTCAAACCCAGGAATAGGAATCCCCGTTGATCGATACCGCCTTTTCTGTTGTGTCTCTGTTACGGTTGTTAGCTGAAGAGCTCCTTCCTCGATCGGCTCTGTCACTTCTTTCGCAGGTTTGTATGTAATCTCCTCACGAACGGTTGGGGTAAATGTTAAATCTACTGTAATATCCAGCACATACCGATGGTCTTCAAGTATTTTCCCCAGCGCATTACTAATTCGCCTATGTAGATCATTCTCCAACATAAGTTTTTGGGCTAAATATGTGGATTCCTGGCCAATTGTAATTCCGGAGATAATCAATATAATTACAAAAAAAATGACCGTTATTGACACCTTGTTCTTCATAATAACTCCCTTATTTTAGATATATAAATTCTTATCTCTCATTCCTACTTTATTGTTGCACCTACGGGGCCACCGTGAGTTGCCTTAAATGTAATTTCAACCCTTCTATTTCGTGATTTGTCTTCTAAAGTCTGGTTATAATTGGGGATCATATTCCTGGTTAATACTCTATCTGTTGGGCGGTCCCTCGGTAAATACTCTGCCAGTCCTACTGCCTCCAATCGGGTGGGATCAACACCCAATTTAATTAGTTCTCGTACAACCCCAGCAGAGCGGGCTGCAGATAACTCCCAGTTGCTTGGATATTTATCCTGGAATTTCTCAGGCATTGGATCACTATCTGTGTGTCCCTCAATTGCTACTGGAAATTTATTGGTGGGGTCATTGATTATGGGAGCAACCTTTTCTAATATTTGAATAATTCCCAGTTGTAATTCAGCAGATCCGGATTTAAAACTAATATCGGAAGAAATACCGATAGTAACGCCCTTAGGGCTGGTGGATATTTCCACATTTTCCTGTAATTGCTTATTCTCTTCCAACATTGCAACAACTTCAGATTTGACATCAGCTATATTCATAGCTTTTGCCTCTCTTTTCGTCTTCCCCACCTTTTTACCCATAGCATCGGCCATTTCCTGCAGTTTAACTGGATCAATAGTAGAGATAGCTGTTAGCAGAACAAAAAACGCCAGTAGTAATGTCATCATGTCCGCAAAAGTTGCAAACCAACCTGGTAGCCCTTGTTCTGAGGGTGGTGGTGCCGGTTTTTTAGCCATCTACTATGCCTCTGTCTTCCACTCCTTAGGTGGTATAAAGGAATTTAATTTTTCCCTCACAATCAACGGGTGCTTTCGCTGCTGGATAAGCTTTGCAGCTTCCACAAACATTGATTGCAACGTTGTAGTATGGCCAATTCGGGAATTAAGTTTCGCAGCCATCGGAATGAAGAACAAATTTGCAAAAACTGATCCATAAAATGTTGTAATCAATGCTACCGACATGCCTGCACCTAAAGCTTCTGTACCACCCCCCTGCTCTCCACCAAAACTTGCCAGCATAATCACAAGACCAATCAATGTACCAATCATTCCCCATGCAGGAGCCATCATCCCCATAGTCTGGAACAGATTAGTTTGAGCTCTTTCTCTTACTTCCCTGTATGATATTCTCGTTTCAAGAATATCTGCAATCTCTTCTTCAGAATAACCATCCACAACCATCTGGACGCCGTCCCGAAAGAATGGATTACTAATTCCACTAACGGCTTTTTCCATATCCGCCACACCCTTTCGGCCAACACCGGCAAGTTCAACTGCTTCATCTACAAACGACCCAAGTTTTAATGAGCCGCCTTTGAAGACAGCGGCCATTGCTGAACCAAGTTTCATCACCTCTGACAGGGGGAAAGCAACAGAAACAGACGCAAGTACACCGCCAAAAACAATTAAAAAGCCAGCTCCTTGTGCAAATATAAGAATGCTTGCTCCCGCTTTCGCCGCAGCCATATAAATAGCTGATCCTAAGAAACCGAGACCAGCAACTATCCCAATTAAAGTTGTTATATCCATCAGCCCTACTCTCTACTAAAACTTGTTGTTTTTAAACGATCTTCATGCAATGCCTTTAGGATGTTTCTCACATCATCATATTCAGGGTCTATCTTCAAAGCAAGATTCCAATTGATAGTAGCACGTTGAACGTCACCGAGTTTGTAATAGATAGATCCCCTTCTAGCATAAGCAAGCGCAAGATTTGGATTTAACTCAAGAGCTGTTTCAACCTCCTGCAATGCTTCCCTGTAATCTCCTGAGTAAAAGTATCTTAACGACCTTGACAAATGTCTCATCGCCCGGTTCATATTTTTCTGTGTGACGTTACTTTCAAGTCTCATCGATTTGACAGAATCTTCCAATATCAGTGATTTTTGGCCCAAACTCGCCACATGGGTCGAGAGGTTCCTTAGTTCATGCCTTGTTATTCTCACAGAATCCCTGAGCATAGCCACTGCCTTTTCCGCTGCGTGGAGCGTTGAATCCATCAAAGTCCTCTCAATAACCGGCACCTCAACTCCCTTTCCAATATATGGGGAGGGACCTTCAGGAAATTCTTTCTTTTCAATCCCACGAAGTACCGACATATCCAGGCCTATAGCAAAACCGGGATGGGTTTGACTATAGGGTTCCTCTGAAAATGCTGGCAAATTTTCTATGTGGGTGAATCCCAGGCTCAAGCGATAATCCGAGGTAAGGGGGATGCGGAGTCCCACATTGATGCCTGAACCATCAAATTCACCCACAAAATCTACACCGCCCCACGTTTGAAAAAAGGGCGTGTTCAATATAAAACCAGCAAATATACCAGCATTCATCCTGGCCGTAGTATCTGTATCACTGCGGGTAGCAAAAGCCTGCGAGAATCCCCCGGTACCAAATCCTATAAAGGTGTTTAACTGGTATTGACCCAATGTTTTTTCACTGCCTAGTATCCCAAAAAACGAAATCTTGTCAGTTTTTAATTCCAAACCTTCATCGGTATATTCAAAAGTGATATCATGGGCGCCAACGGAAAAAGAAATATCCCGGTGCATGTACATTCTATTTTGCAGGTGAAATCCAAACTCTACAGGTGCATTAAAATCAGATTCCAAAATATTTACAAGTGCTGTTGTATCTGCCCCCTGTGATGATGTAAACCCGAGGGTAAGACTCTTTGACAGGTCAGAAAAAAAATAAACACCTCGTGTTGCGTTTAACGGATTTGAAAATCTATGGATTTCCGTGCCAAAGCCCGCACTAAAAAGGTAAGGGGATCGTTCAAGTTTCGTCGTGGGAATTCTCATCATATTCCCGGGATAAACGTAAGCCACCCGAGTAACCGAATGAGCAAGAGATGAAAATGAAATAAGAAAAAATAGTAAAACGTACTTCCTTACTTTCAACATCATACCTATTTATCTTTCCTTCCTTAACTCCAGTTGCGCTAATCTGAAATATTCGCTTTCAGGAAATGTATTCACTACCTGGGCAAATGCCTCCTGTGCTTTTGACTCTCTTCCTATATTACGATATATAAGACCCGTTAAAATCAATGAATCATCCACTTTGTTGGACTCAGAGAGAGGTTTAACAAGATGAAGTGTCTCCAGTGCATTTGTATACTTCCCAAGATGGTAATAACAATCAGCAATCCAATACAATACATTCCCTGCTGTTTTATGATTTACATTTTCCAATGGTAAACTTAAAAAATGTTTGAGTGCAGCCTTATAATCTTCCCTCTGGTATGCAAAAACACCCCCCATATAAATGTTTTTATTAAACACTCGAACGTCAACAACCTCCATCCCGGCTTTACGTTCAAGATTTATTGTTCCCCTATTTTGCTCGGGTAACGCTTCAGGTGAAACAGAAACCCTCGGCACAAGTACCGACTTGGTGTCCTCAGGTATTAATCCCATTGGACTAACCTCAGATCCCTCCCCGCTTTGTTGTGTAATTATACTATCTATATTCGAGTTGGAGGCGGATTTGATAGCTATTTCATTCACTTTTGTAGGAGGAGAAAGATATATAAATGGGGTAGAAGCATAAAATGATTCTTGCCGTTCAGCAAGATTAGATACCATTTCTCTCAATTCGTCATTTTCCATCTGTAAACTTGAAATTTCCAAGCTTAGTGATGCAATATTACGGCAGACGACTTTCTCCATAGATTCAATTTTTTTGTTGATCCTATCAAGGGTTAACATAAGCTCCTTTGTGGATGCCATAAGCACTGAACCGCTCGGTGCTTTTTCAATGAATATTTTGACTTCTTCTGATGGAGGTTGGATTTTCCGATTTATAGTCTCATCTCCAGTTTTCGGTTCAATCACAATTCCCAAATCAAGAAAAAATGCGTCGACCTCAGTGTCAGAGGGGGCCTGTTGCGCAACCAGGATGCTACAACAGATAAATATAGTAAACGTAATAATTAGTGTGTGCTTTTTCATCTTTCCTATTGGTTATTCGTACTCTTCCCAATCTATTGTGTAGGAATATCCAATAAACGAACCAAAAGAGGGTGGAACCAATAGTTCAAATGTTCCTGTAGCCCCGGGAAGAAGCGATGAATCTGTCGTGATTCCTGAATCAAAGGTGTGGTATGAGCCACGAATAAATGTTGTCAATGTCTTGGTCTCGCCGCTCCAATCCTTCCTGAAAACAAAATTAACCTTTACAAAATCCGCCCGTCTACCCCCAATGTTTTTAACTTCACCACTAAATGAAATGTTATTAGCTCTATCTTTTCTTTCTGAAATATTTCCTACCAAGACTACATTGGCAACCCTTTCTTGATCTGCCCTGCGCTCGCTTGGAGCCACAGATACATATTTGGGCTCTGCAAGTTTAGGCATCGGTGGTGGAGTGTAGGTCTCCCGAATCTGCTCAGGAATGTATTCTGGCTCTTCTTGGCCAATAACATTTTCAATAATTCGAACTACTTGATTCCTGTCGATAACAAGATATCCCACTAGAGTTTCAACTTTTAAGACCTCATCATCCTGATAGACTACCTTGCCAAAAACAGTGCTTCCATTCTCCAATATAATCTCCTTATTATAAATCCCCAGAGGGTTAACCCACATCTCACTTTTTGCCTCAAGATCACGAACTTTACTACCAAGGTGATTTACTTCTGCAGTTAATTTCTTCATCTCAAAACTAAGTTCATTGATGATATATTCATCGTCAGGTATTCTATCAATCTGTTCTCTTGGCTTTACCTTCCTCTTTTCTGTTGTTTTGGTTTTTTGTTTTACCAGATCCAGTACTAACTTAATATCTTCATCTTGAATGGTTATATCCTTTGTTGCGTATCCCATATCTGCCTTACTAGCACTAATTGTGTAATCTCCCGGTTTTACATCCTTGAATTTAAAATCACCCTTTTTCATAAATCGCTTACCTGTCGAGGTTTTATCCGCCTCTTTACCATTAACGTCCAATAATAAAACCTCTGCTGCAGGCACCTTATCTCCATTGGAGTCTATTACTTGTCCGCTGATAGTGTACTCATTTTTCTTTGCAAAAAGAGCGGATGATAAAAAACTGAAGAAAAATATAATAATGGCAAGTTTGCCTAAATGTCTCATGGCGTTACCTCGGATTAATTGTTTTATTTTACAGGAGCCAATTATTTATTTTCAATATAACTTCTCGTTTCCCAAATGTCAAGAAAAAACCCCTTTAATCTTAGCAGTACAAGTGGACGTTGATTACCCTCCGTAAATTACGATTGCTATAATTAATAGTCTTCATTTTTTTCTTTATCGTAAAAATTACGTTTAAGACTCAGCAACACTAATAATTTTATTAATTTCATCTCCTCACTTAACTTAATTTTTTGTTAACAAATTTAAGGTGGAACATTTTCACATTATGATGGATAGATTTAAATAAGCTTAGCTTTAAACCAAAATGTGATAAACAAGATGAAATTTTTTGTTTCTTCGTCGATCTTTTAAACTATGGGAATCACTGTGGTTGGCATATTTTACAGTAAATCTTAGTAAAAGTTCTGTTCAAATCCCTATTTTCCACATAATTATTGAAATCTTGAAAACCTAAAATGTTTATCCCTATTTGATGCATAAAAGACGTTATGTGAGATAAATCACCTTCAGTATTTAACTATTGTAAGATAACAAAAAGATATATATACTTTGAAAAAGGGAAATGGTGTTAATAATTTCATTTATACGAGAATTTACAATAAATAATCTAAAAATTTTAAGTTGATGCATAAGAAAGTCGCTTTTATAAGAAAATAAATAGTTAATTAACCTGATGAGGTCTTAAATGAAAAAGGAAATACATATTCTACCCATTCTTATACTCTCTTTTCTTGCAAATATACATGCTGGTGGATTAGGAACGGAGATTGATGTTGAAGTACAGCTTTTACCTACGGGTCAATTTAACCTCGCCGATTGGGATGACCCTAACATCAACCTCTGGCTATTAACAGTTCATAACAAAACATCAGCAGAGGATACGGTTTTCATTGAGTTCCGGATGGAAGCGTATAACATATCAGGGCTTACTGTCGATCAACCTGTTGCCTGGGGAGTAACAAAAGAAATAGTAATACAACCCGGTGAAATCGTCGTTCGTTACACTGCGGATTTCAGTGAAGAAAGTGGGAACATGTGGGTTTTTGAACTTGCCCCAGAACTTGAAGATCTAATAAGAGACCAAGGATACCTTCCTGCAGGCGATTATGATATTAAGATGATCGCTTGGAGCGGTTTGTCATGGAATGATTGGGATAGCGGTGCAAGAGAAGTTATTGAAACTGATGAAAACGAAATTCGTGATTTGTCATGGGATCACACCTATATATATAATCAAAGTTGGAGTTGGTCAGATTCGATAGCACAGTTGTCTGGTTCTTCGATAGGAAACATTCTTGTCAACACCATTGCTCTTCAGGAACCTATCTATGATGCTGACGTCGTGGATCCATACCCCTGGTTTAGGTGGGATTCACCCGGTTTCCGCTCCGGGGTAATTATTGATTACAGAATCAAAGTTGCTCAATTCAACCCTGAACTTCACTCCAGCTATGAGGATGCCTTAGAAGATGCCAACCTCACATTTTTTGACTCCAACTGGGATGATGACTATAATGATATTTACCATATTGATGAATACGGGAGCGTTCAAACAATTTCCATTCAATTTCCCTCTGGGGACAGAGATTTAGCGTGTGGTTATCAATATGTGTGGCAAGTAGGTGCGCGGGAACACATCCCAGATAATGTTATTCTGGATTTCGATATGGCAGGATTCGAAGGAGTTTGGGGATGGCCAGAACCTATTGAAAGTGAAATAAGAATTTTTAATTATGGAAGTATCATCACGCAAGACAAAATCAGTTCTCCCGCGGTGGGGGGTGTCGAGACAACCGTTCGTCCAACTTTTAGCTGGGATCAAATCGCCTGTGCAGATGAATATGAAATCTGGCTAAGTGATGCAGATGATCCCGAGGTAGAAAATCCAATCTGGCAGAGCGACCCGATTCAAAGCATTCCTTTCCAATATCCTATCGATGCTCCCGGGCTTATGCCGGGAAAGGAATATAAATGGAAAGTACGAATAAATCCCGGCGGTGAGGTTTCCCCCTGGAGTGATATAGCTTCTTTCAGCATCGAAAGTATGACTCTTGCAGAACCGCTTGCAGGCGAAACAGTTAATACGGTTCTTCCAACTTTTAATGCGAACGTTCCTAATGATATTGCTGCATTTGAACTGCGTATCAGTGATCCGGAAGACGAAACAGTAGATATTGCTAATGTTTTCAGTGAAGTCATTACAACATTACCCTATCAATTCCCCACGGATGCTATGCAGGGCTTGTATCCTGGACAAACATATTATTGGAAATTACTGGTTTTGGATTCCAATGGAAACCTGGTGGGATCCTTAGATGATTATACAGAAATTGGTACCTTTTCAGTTACATCAATCAATTTATTAACCCCAAACCATCAGGAAATTGATTTACCATTAAACCCAATATTTTCCTGGGAGGGTCCTGTAGCTGTGCCATCCTACGAGTTCAATTTATCCGATAGCGACGACCCTGAAGTTGAAAATCCCCTGTTTACAACCATTATCAACGGAACTTTCTATCAATATCCAACCGACGGCGATTATCCTCTTGAGTATGGAACAAACTATTACTGGAAGGTTATCCCGTTAGATGTTAACGAAAATCCTGGTCCACCCTCCGATCCCTGGTTTTTCACTACTATGGAAAGACCACTCGAACCCGCCCCGGATTTGTATGTCACTCTCTTGGGGCCGATACAGATTCAATTCTCGTTTTCACCCGTCGTTAATGCTGATTACTATCACTTAATGATTTCCGAGACTAACGAGGTTGGGGACGATCAGCTGTTGTCAGATCAGTTATGGGAAATTGAGGAGTTAACCCAGATAACTTTTAATCTGACACCCGACGAATTTGAACTTGAGTATAGTACTCAATATTATACCCAGGTAGTTGCAATGAAAGACGAGTTGACGCATTCATTCCCATCTGAAGTGGTTCCTTTTGAAACTCTGGAAATGCCTGGAGCATCCGATCAACCTGAAATTTCTATCGACTTTGATGTGAATGACCCCCGCATTCTTATCATCAGCTTGGTAAATGGGGTAACAGATGCAACGGCTTATATCATTTCCCTTTCTGATGATCCTTCAATGGAAAATATTACTGCCGAGACTGGAGAAATTACCAGTTTTCCCTATATCTGGTCAGACATAGCAGACATTCTCGATTTTCTTGGGAATTACTATTTACAAATTTTGGCTTATAAAGACAGCGAGCGCCACGGTATTGATGGCCAGATTATGCAAATTACCGTCCCGGAGCAACCTGGAGCTTCAGATCAACCCGAGGTGCAGGTTTCAATTTCTAATGATGCTCCTCGCTCTCCTATGGTTAACTTTACCAGCGTCGCCAATGCTGTATCAACACACATTATGCTTTCCAACTCTGGTGATACTGACGATAATGATTACCTGGTTAACATTATCTGGGAGACCTTTGGTGTTACTCAGAATACAATTACCATCAGCGAAAATGATATAGAATTGGACTACAATACTGCCTACTACATTCAGGTGGTAGGAGAAGACGCCAGCGGCGCTCCTTCTGGTTTACCATCAAATGTAGTGGAATTTTTCACCCTTGACCCACCAGGGGCATCCGATCAAGTTCAGATTTCTATATCGCTGTCAACTACAGATGTTCGCATTCCCATTATCAACCTTATTAGTGGTGTAGCCAATGCCACCACTTACACTGCAACCATAGCTGAAGATTTAGAAATGACCAGCATTGTATTGACTCATGAAGACATCACTTCTTTCCCAATAGAGCTAACCGATGCGGCTACTATCCTCCAATATGAAACAACCTATTACGTCCAAGTCTCAGCTTTTGTTGATGGTCAACCCCATGGCCTTCCAAGCAGTATAGAAATCATTACTATTCCAGCTCAACCGGGAACTTACTCCCAGCCAGAATTTTCTACATCAACTAACCCTACCAACCCCCGGCAAATAGTTTTAACACTCGTTGCTGGTATTGAAGGAGCAACTGAATACGTGGTTACCCTTGCCCAGGATCAGGATATGAACAACATCCTGTTTCAGGATGCAGTATTAGTTGGGAACTTCCCTTTTGCTTTTGATCCCACCCTGGTTGACTGGGGAACTGCTTATTTTGTGCAATTACAGGGCGCAATTGATGGAGAAGCACACGGCTTACCATCCGACGTTCAAATCGTCAACATTCCAATCAAACCCGGATCAGATGAACAGGTTGGACTTTCCATTTCCCGCGACCCTGGCAGTTTATTCCCAAGTTTTGAAATTATAAACACGGTAACTGGTGCTACTGAGTATGTAGACCTCGTTTCAACAGAAACGGATATGTCCGTAATTCTATGGGAGGCTGAGCCCACAAATTTACTTGTAATTACATATCCCGCAGATGCTCCACCGCTTGAATTTGGACAGCTATATTACATCCAAGCTTATGCTATTGATGAAGATGGACCCCACGGTATCCCTTCTACAGTGATTAGTTTATTTATTCCAAATATCGTTCCGCCTGTACTTGGCGCTGAACTGTTTGTCTGGGAGGCTTCGATACCATCCTCTGCATCATATCTTTTAGAGATCTCCTTGACCGAGGACTTTGCTGCCACAGTGGTGAGCCAGACAGTTCAAGTCACCACCTATCCATTTTCTATGGATGAATTGGACTGGGGTACGGCTTACTACTGGCGCGTGCAGGGTCTAAACGAAGAAGGTTCATCATTTGGCGCTCCCAGTGACATCGGCTTTTTCCAAACGGAATCTGTGCCTGCCGCTGTCCTAAATTCCCCCGTGGGAGGTGTTGAGACCACGCTCTTGCCAGAATTCTCCTGGGACCTGGTAGAACAGGCTGCTGAGTATTTAATTGAACTTGGCTCTGATGACCAGTTTGATAACATTCTCTGGAATCTAACAACCAGTCAAACCAGCGCCCAATATCCCGAATCAGCCTCTCTGCTACAGTACGCTACTACTTACTACTGGCGCGTAGCTACCCTCGCAGATAATGGTGAGATACTAAGCCTTTCCAGTGTTGACTATTTTAATACCAGTTCTGTTTTTCCGGTTACAGGCTTAACACCAAACGAAACGGGAGTTGAATCCCTGACACCCACACTTTCCTGGAACTCCAACGAAAATGCAGCTAACTATCACATTCAAATCTCCATAGATGTTGAGTTCACAAACATCCTGTTGGACCAGGTGGTAGAAAACAATCAATCTGTTGTAACCGAAGCTACCGCCCTTAGCGAGGGTACAAATTATTACTGGCATGTGGATGCCCTGGATGCCGCAGGTGAGAGCTTAGCTGGCGTCTCCGAAACTGCAACCTTCTTTACACCATCACTAGAACAGGTCACCTTGCTGTCCCCTGTAGGAACACCTGTGAATTCTCTAACTCCTCAGCTGAGTTGGGGTGCTGTTTCAGAAGCTGTTTCTTACCAGTTAACAGTGGCCTCTGATGATGCATTAGAAACAGTAGTAATATTTGAAGTTGTCCCAAGCTCTGAAATAACCGTTCAAGAGGAAACCCTCCTGAATGATGCCAGTTATTACTGGCAGGTACAGGCCTTTGATAACGACGGTAATCCAATCGGTATAGCCAGCGATGTAGCAAGTTTTACTACCCCTTCAGCTATCAACATCAACATTCAGGAGCTTGCCGATGGCGCCAATATTTCCACAGCCTTTCCACTGTTTTCTTGGGAATCTGCAGAGGGTGTTGCTGCCTACCAACTCCAGTTCGCCAGTAATGCAGATTTTTCTGAAGCTTGGGAGTTTCAAACTGGTGCAACTCAATTCCCATATCCCCAGGAAGACCCCATCCTGGAATTCGACCAGTCTTATTACTGGCGTATTCGACCGTTGAATAATGAGGGAAATAGTTTGGGTGCTTGGACAGCTGCCAGATTCTTTTCCATTACCAATCTATATATTGTTCAACTGGAAGCACCTGCTTCCGGTAGTGTCGTTTCTACTGCACATCCAACCTTCCAATGGCAATCCATAGAGGCAGCTGTACATTATGAAATTATGGTTAGTAGCTCTGAGGAGTTCGATGAAATTAAATGGCAATCGGATAATTTGGTAGAAACAGCTGTCCAATACCCCTCTTCCGGTGCCGAACCACTCGAATTTGGTATCACCTATTTCTGGAAAGTTCGTGCACTTGGAGAGGAACAGCCCCTTGGCGATTTTAGTCAAGTACTTAGTTTTCAATTATCTAGTGAGAACATTCCCGTGTTATCATCACCGGTGAGTACTACCACAGAGACAATAACTCCTCTGTTTATCTGGCAAACTGTGGAAAATGCCGATTTTTACGGAATAAGCTTTAGTTACAATGAAGATTTTTCTCAAATATTTTATCAAAACAGTAACATAAGTGAAGCTCAATTCCAATATCCACAATCTGGCGTACCAGTTTTGGATTACGATACAACGTATTACTGGCAAGTTGTTGCTCTTGATCAAGATGGTAATGCTATTGGAGATCCCAGTACCACGGCAATGTTTACTACAACATCTGGAGTGATTGAAATTGATTTTTCATATTCAGAACCTGATTGAGGAGGTGGTGAATGAAACTTATAACTTTAACTAAGCTCCTTCTGATCCCTATTTTGACCTGCACGCTATTAATAGCAGAAATTCAGAAAATTGGTGCAGTTGCTAAAATAAAAGGAAATGTTCTTGTTAAACCTGCTAAGGGGGGAAACTATTCCCCTGCTTACCAAGGTCAAATCCTATCTTCAGGTGATTGGATTAAAACGGGCGATAATGTGTTTGTAGCAATTATCTTCCTTGATGCTACCATGCTAAAAATTCACGAAAACAGTGAAATTGAGCTTTCCAGTCAGCGACTTTCCCCCTATGAACAAGCAACCAAGTTATACCTTAAACAAGGTGAGCTTTGGACAAAGGTAAAGAAGCGGAAACAGAGTGAATTTAAAGTAACTACTCCTGTTTCTGTGGCATCAGTAAAGGGGACAGAATTCGATCTCGAAATGGATATATTCGAACAAACCTCTACGCTAATTGTTGTTGCCGGAATTGTTGAATTCCAAAACGAGTTGGGTAGTGTTCTTGCCCGGGAAATGATGGCTTCTAAGACATCAGTTGGACAACC
This sequence comes from Fidelibacterota bacterium, assembly GCA_014381485.1. GTDB lineage: Bacteria > Fidelibacterota > Marinisomatia > Marinisomatales > CAZVFT01 > JACNLN01. The sequence goes on along the minus strand of JACNLN010000082.1, from coordinate 3,330 downwards.
TCCTGAACCTCCGAAGAAAATTTCAAAGTCTAACCTTCCAGTATGGCAGAAGACTATTGAGCCCACCTGGGGTTTCAATTTAAAACCCGAAAAAACTGGACGTCAGCCAATCAATGAACCCTTAAAAGTAGCCATTCAAGTCATTGACAATAAGAAAAAAACTTCCGCTCGCGATTTTGATGGTGAGGTTTCCATTTCTGCTGATGTTGAGTGGCTTCAAATTTCAGGAGATGGCTCTACATGGAGCAACTCGGTCACCTCATTGATAGCAGGTGGAAAGGGAGCTGTCTTGGTTAAATCTTTAAAGGAGGGCAATCCTGCAATTGTCGTCACCGCAGATGATGCTGAATCGCAAAAGCTGGTTCTCAATTTCTATCAGACTAAAACCCAGAAACGCACGATGCAGAGTAAAATTGAAAGCATTATAGATAAGAAGGGGTTTTCCGAATTAAAAGAATTGTTAAAAAACCGCACCTTGAAAGCTTCTACATTCACCATTGGCAAAGGAGACATTAATGAAATTTTACAAAAGCTGGATGCCGGTGAGTATGAAATAGTTAAAATCACACCCATTGAAAATCCCGATAAAACCATCAGTCTAAAAATTGAAATTAAGCCTCGTAAACAGGGGGGTAGCTGAAAATGAGAATTAAAAGCCTGCCTATCCTTTTATTTGCATTTTTAATCATTCACAGTTTGGTTATAGGTCAAGATGAAGAAATGGAGCACATTTGGGATGATGGGCAGCCGCCAACGTTTGTACCGATTGAGCCTGTTGAGACCTTTGTTTTGGAATCCCCTATTCGCCTTGAAACAATTGTTAATGATCAATCTGAAATCTCGGAAGTTTTATTATACTACCGGTTTTCCCCTGTCGGAGGATTTTCAAGCTTACCTATGGTACTGGATGTGAATTACACCGCAGAAATACCCGCTGAGGATGTTACCTACGGGAAACTTTATCATTACTTCTGGGCAAAAGATATTTATGACAATCAAGCGACTTGGCCAGTAAACGGCGAAGAAAACCCCAAAATAATACCTGTGTTATCACCCCTTGCTTCCATTAAACCAGACGATATTACCGTAAACTTATTAAGTCCCGATCCGGAGATAATCCACGAGGGTGGAGGACAAATTGTTATTCTTTCTATCTATGATCCTGACGAAAATATTGATTTAACCAATGTTCATATCATTGTTGATGGTGATGATATTACTCAACGCGCCATTTTATCCCGAGACGTAATTACTTATGTGCCATCAAAGCTTTTCGAGATGGGGCAACATGAAGTAATATTTCAGTTAGTTGATGTTGGGGGTGTTCAATTTGAAAAGCGCTTTTCATTTAGCATAGGCAAGGAGGAAATTTTAGCGGAAGAAGAAAAAGAGTCCTGGAAAGAAAAAATCGGTTTCAAAGGGAATATTAGCGTGGATACCGATTATGATTCTTACTCTGGAAAGCCCCAGCCTGAGAACCGACCTATTGATCTTCACAAACTTAATGCCAGAATAAAATTCAGACTGGGAAAATTTAAATTTAACTTTTCCGCTTTGTTAAACACCCATATTATTGATCAAAATGCCGTTGATAAAGACAAGCGGAGACAACCATTAAACAGACTAAAGTTTGATATTCGTTCTCCATTATTAGATATTATGTATGGTGACTATTCCCCGCAATTTTCCGAATTGACATTAAAAGGAACGCGGGTTCGGGGTTTGACTGCGCAACTGAAATTAGGGTGGTGGAAAACAACCTTTATTATTGGTGAAACAAAACAGCAAATTCAAAGCATTACAGAAGAACATCCCGATTCAACTGAATGGCAATTGATATATTTAACAAAAGACAGCTCCGAATCTACTTATGTTAGCCACACCAAAGGAATTGCAACCCGCGAACTATCGGGGTTACGAACAGAATTGGATTTATTCCGACACTTCAATATCGGTATTAGCGGATTTCGAGCTTATGATTTAATAAGCAGCGTAGTTATTCCTTATACAGAATTGGAAGGCAAATATATGTTTTTAGGTAATCTGGTGTTGGGAACAGATGCAACCCTGCATTTTAATCACGACAAGACAATGCTTTCCGTAGAAACTGCTATATCAGTATTGAACGATGTTATGGCTGAAGATTCCTTGTTAATTGAGGAGGGGGGCATAAAAAAATCCGACTTGGAATCCATTGAAAGTCTTCTCGGATTTAAAATCACTGATGATCTCATTCTGGGCAGTTCGGAAGGGCGTGGACTTTCAATTCCCATCCCTGATATGGATACTTTCAATGCTAAAGATTATATATGGAATAATATGATAAAAAAGGGGACCTACAAAATTCAATTTCGTTCACCCGTACCCCTCTATTTCACAACAGCCAATATAAAAGCGGAATATCTCAGAGTTCCCGCCAACTTTGCGTCTTTGGGAAATGCATCCGTACAAACAGATATTCAGGGCTTGAAAACTAACACCCGGATGAGATTGTGGAAAAACCAGATCTCCCTCTCCGGTGGATATGAAAAAACTTTTGATAATGTTGCTGGTGATACCAAACCGCAAACCACTACTACCAAGACTGTTTCCTTGGGTGTTGGACTCAATATAAAAAATTTACCCATGTTAAATTATTCCATCAGGACGATGCTGCGAACAGGATCATTGCCTGAGGGGGTAAGCGCTACAGATGACAATATCATTTTGAATAATAATGAAACAGTAACACATACTATTAGCCCATCCTACAAATTTACTATTCGTACTTTTAATATAGGGATCAATGGGAATATTATGTTAATGAACTACGATGATGCCAATGCCACACCAGAAGCAAATACAAACTTTTTAACCAGCTCCTATACTGGTTCTCTTTCTCTAAATTTTCCTTTTCCTATGGCTGTGACACTCGGTGGCGGTCTCTCAGTCAACACACCGGAAGATTCAGCTCAATCGGAAACTGAGTTTGCCGTGATGAGCGGTAAGGTTTCATACAAATTTTTCAATAAGTCACTTAATGTTTTTGCGGGCTTTAACAATGTAGACGGATATAAGGGGGGGGAGTTACCAGACGCCCCGGAGATAGATAATCAAAAATTCACTATAAAATTTGGTGTTCAATATAAATTTGCCAAAAACTTAAATATAGGTCTCAACATCGACCAGGTAACAGTAACAGATTTTGTTGATCCCAATAAAAATTACTCTGAAATACGAGGTAGACTGAAATTTAAATTGGGTTTCTGACAACTTCTTTTCCACATTTTTAACCCTCGCTTACCACTTAGGACAAACTAATTGCTATAATCCAACATGATTAAATATATC
>JACNLN010000072.1 GCA_014381485.1 Fidelibacterota bacterium | reverse complement strand
ATGTCAGAAACAGACCGGAATCATCAGGACCTTTTGACACGACTTGGTTCCCCTGTTTTTTCATATTCTCAATCATTGGGGATGGATAAAAATCAGTTTCTAATAACAAAAACTCTCCCGGTGATAATACTTTCATTTTTTCAGTAACAACTTGCAATGGATTATTCCCTTCCTGAAGGATTTTATTTCCACTAAGAATTTCCACCGGCTCCCCTTTCATCCACTCTTCCATTTTTGAATCACTCACTTCAGAAGGTCCACCACTTTCTATCGGTTGTTGTCCTACTTCTATTCTCAATCTGTTTACAAACTCCATTACATCGAGACCAGCCACATTAGCTGCCTGTTCGATTGTTGCAATTTTCCCCACAGTTTTCCGAAGAACAGGGTTTTTCAATTTTTTAAAAAGAGGGTTCAACTCAATAATCACTTTTTCCAGTTGAGGATACTCCTTCAGTAAGTCGTGAATTCTTATTAAACTGTTAATATCCATATCATGCCTCCGATGTTGTTGATTCGTAAGATAATATCCTTCTCTCCCCTTCCAATTTTCGCAAATCAGTAATATCCTGAGTAACCTCAAGCGTTCCCAGATACTGACCGGTTTCATCCCGAACAGCGTAGTAACTGATTAGCACAAACTTCTCACGAATTTGAATCCAGAACGAGGCTACATCTTGAGCACCCGATTTAAAATCATCCACAATTCGTTCCACTATATGCACAGAGGATGGGGGATGACAGTACTGGACCTTTCTTCCAAGAATCGCACGGCTTCTGTGAAATATCCGGTCTTTCGTCTGGGAAAAGTATCTTACAATATCTTCTTTGTCTACAAAACTGATGTCCACAGGTAATGTGTTAAGAACTCGGGTCAATTCTTCTACACTGAAAGCACCTGTGGGGAGTTTTACTTTCCCTTTTTGAGCAGTCATCTGGGGAGGAGGCATTTCTTCACGATCTTCTGGTTCCCATTTATCCTGTGGATCATAAAGGCAGTAACCAATCTCATCAGATTGAAGATATATCTCATACCATTCACTGTCTGTTAAAAGTTCAGAAGACATAGGAAATAGAACTTTCTCCTCTTTGTAAATCATCTCCTTTACCTGCTCCAATGCCGGGATTAATGCAAGGTCTATGAATACCTTCCCTTCACTTGCCAAAATGGGTTTTGCTCCCGAAAGACCATTAATGGAATTTTTTAACATCTCCCGCACTTCATCGTGCTTCCCCCACATGACCGCTGGTGGACCAGATATTTCTCTTTTCTCAAAATAGGGAAAAAGAAGATTCTCTTTTCTCTGGTAGTGTTTATCAACGTCCATTAATGAATTGAAATGAGCATGGATCATATGAAAAATGGTTGTGGCATCAGTAATATCATCCATCTTTCTTACTTGATCAAACAATCCTTCCAGAGTGTTAATGGCATTTTCAATAGCTCGATTTTCCTGCTGAAATGTGTGGAGAGGATGACCTTTGGTAGCTTCAGGTACTTTTTGTTTATCCAGCTGTTTTCTTAAAACTTTTGTATGGACATCACACAAACGCTGTATCTCCTTCTGATCGATACCCTCTTCAATCAACTGAACTTCCATAAGAAAAACGTCCGAATAATCTGCCTTCTCAAGAAGTGCTTCCAGCTGGTGCTGCACCTGCTCGGGAGAAGCAATTCCTTTATGCAATTGACGGATCAGCGACTTCATAGTGTTGATTCTTTTCTGACGATTATTAATAATCTCACTCATGCTCTTTCCCTCTCTGGTGTAAATATGGTTAACACAGTTACTCCTATAAATGCTCCAAATATTAGTAATAATTCCAAACTATACTCACCCGGATGAACCCAAATTTCCTTAAAAAAGTTCCATCTTCCTAAGATTTCCACACTGTTCCAGAAAATGATTACTGCAGGTATAGCATATCGAACCGCCTTAGCCATTCTGCTATATTTCAACAATCGTAGAATCAGATAGAGAGACCAGATTAAAGATCCCCAAAAAACGATATATGTCGCAAGGTGACGATCTCCAAAAATACCCGGATCATAGACAATCATTAGTAAAATATAAAAAGCCCACAGAATATAAATTGTTTCTATTGCCGTGATGATAGCAAAATTCCTTTTCCGGCTTTTATCCGTAGGATAGAGTCCCATTTTAAAATTCCGGTGGAACCAGCTGAAAAAATTACATCTTGTTTCCCTTCTAAAGAAAAAGTATAAAACTGTCGCAAGAAATAATCCAATGGAAGATGGTAACACTAAATATTCCGGTTTTGTAATCACTTCGCCATTCTCAATAACAAGTAAAAAAAATATCTCTACAATTCAATTTGCATTTTGAAAATAATGATAGTAATAAATGATACTTGAAATAAGAAGAGCTATCCCTATCCCGATATACAATGAGGATAGATATAATCTGGGAATAAAATCTGTTGTCCGCATGAAAATACCCATTGACATCATTATAGCAACAAGTATATAACTTTCCCATGCCTGGAAAGCAAATATACAGACGTTTTCTGTTAGTAAATTAATTCGCTGTATATTTTTCTTTATGACTTTTTGAAACCCGAATCGAGTGATAATTATTCCCGATATCAGACCGAACACGACACACAAAGCAACACCAGAATGCTTGAACTGTGTAAGCCAACGAACGGCAAAACTGTTTAACAAAACCCCTACCCCACTCCACAGTAACCCCGACACGAGGAATAACCAGCGTTTATGTACAGCAGGTTTTTTAATCATAAGATATTATAATTGGGATGCCCCGAAAAAACGGAACATCCCAATTATTTCACAAATGTTAACCTATCCTGATTCACCTTTCACAAATCCCAGCGCAAAGAACAGTGCTGTTAGGAATAAAAGTGGAGACAGAATCGCAAGTACAAATTCTTGAGAGAAGAATAATAATTGACTTCCTGCTGTCAAGAATGCAAGAGCAATCCCGCCAAGACCTATTAATGCACCACCAATTGTTACATTTACAAACGCACCGGGAACTTTTTCTCCTTTCACCACAAAAATTGGAACGAGGAAAATTGTTAAACCCCCTACTGCGTGAAAGATCGGATAAATGACTTTACCCCACGTCGCATCAGGAAGTGCAAACTTGTAAATTGCGATCAATATTAATCCGACAATAAAAAACCACAAAAACTTCTTTTCATTATCGGGATAAAACTGTGCAATCAATCCTATTGCAAGTCCAAATGGAATTAATCCTGCCACTACAGCAACAAACGGGTGTCCTAATGCGTCCCAGCCAAATGCGATCAACAGTAACCCTGCTACCAGGAATACCAGGAATGATACAATGTAGTAAAGATTGAATGTACCTGCGGTTTCAGGACTTTTTTGTCTTTTTATGAAGTACCAGATCATGTAAATCAAGACCAGTCCTGTGAGCAGGAGAACAATGCGGTCAAAAATACTCATTTTATTTCCTCCTTGTTTGTTTATGGTAATTGCAATGCAACCGGCAACATATGCCGCTGTCTACACTGCAAAGTTTCAAGAATTATTTATTGGTTATCATCACTACTCCACCCAGTTAAAGAGCAAATACAAGCATAGCCCCTGCCATGAACAGGGACGCATACTTAAACAGCGTGAAATTTGCTTTCTCAGACGGTTTCAGGATCAATCTTAGGGACAGAATCAACATAATCAAACTCCCGATTCTCATGGCAACAATACCGGAATGATTGATTTGAAGCAGATAGCCCACAGTAAGTAAAATCCCGGCAGCAAATAAATTTGTCACCGCAATGAAAATCCGTGCCGAATTAAATCCAAATACGTTCGGGAAGGTGGGAACGCCTGCCAGTTTATAATCCTTGGAATGATTCATTGCCATAGTGAGAATATGTGTTGGTATCCAGAGCACGATTGCCAGCATAAGTAGAATGCCAATGAAGTCAATTTGCTCGGTCACCAGTACTCTTCCAGCCAAAATGGGCATCCCGCCGGAAAGTCCTCCAAACACGATGGACCAGGGTGATTTCCGTTTCAGCCAAATGGTGTATACCACAAGATCAAAAAATACACCAGCAGTAATCACCAAACCATACAGCCACGACATCCAGAAATTGATGAGTGACCCAGCAATAATGAGTGTCCAGCCGAAGATGGAAGCTGTTTTTGGAGTGATAATCCCCTTAGGAATTGGGCGGTTTTTGGTGCGTGCCATTACAGCATCGATGTCCCGGTCAAAAACCATATTCAATGCAGTAGTTCCGCTAATGGCAAACAGCATCCCAGCCAATGCGAACATTAAATTCCAGACATCTAATCCACCCCCAGCACTGCGGTAGGCAGCAAAGGCTGTAAATATTAGTAGCCCCGTCTGAGGTGTCTTAATTAGCTGGATATAAAATCGAATTATAGCTAATATACTCACGACACTAGCAATACGTTTACCTTACATCCCTCGCACAACGAAATCCAACATACATTCCATAATAATCCGGGCCCGCACTGTTTCGTCTCCAGACATTCAGGTTATATTCATAGTTAGTGTGACTGCCACCTCTCATATAGCGGTAATGAACATCCGGATAGTTGTCCCCTGTCCACTGCCAGACATTGCCTGCCATGTCATACAAGCCATACGTGCTTTGGTTATCCAGTGTTTGATATCCATCATAGGTTTTTCCGTTGTAGAATCCAACCGGTGTTGTTCCTATTGCACCTTTAAACAGTTTTTCAAAAAGATTGTGACTGCTGACATAGTTTGTCCGGTTCCGTTCTATCTCATAGCCCCACGGGTAGGGACGATTATCTTCTGAACCTCTGGCAGCTTTTTCCCATTCTATTTCTGTGGGTAGACGCCACCCATAAAAATCGGCATAGGCTTTGGCACCAAACCACGTTATAAAGACCATCGGATGATTTTCATACGCCGGTTCGGCAACGAATGTGCTGTTCACGAACTCAATATGTATTCCCGGTTCCGATAACGGTACATGCAGCTTATCACCGACTTCGACCTTTTCTTCGTGTTTATGACCATCAAAGGAATCTCCGGGATAAAATCCCATGACCTTGTTGTCGATAACCTTGACCTTTCCTTTGGCATGGGCTTCATTGAGATAACGAACGTATTGTTCATTCGTCACATCGGTGACCATGATTTCAAAATCATAGGAAACATCGGTGACATGCTCATGCATTCCTCGCAGATATTCTCCAGCTGGGATTAACACCCATTCATCCGGGTCGACACCGGTTTCGATTTTTGTCTGACCAAAAACTAAGGCAAATAGAATCAGAAAAATAATGTGTTTCTTCATCATATGTTTCTCCGTCTGATTAGGATTTATTGGATGAAATAACGGGGGTTGTTTTCTCCACATCCAATTCTGGATTAGCAAACTCTTTCGACCACACACCCCTTTTTGTGAAAAGATCATACAGTTTCCATATCATCAGCATTGCCAGTATAACCAGAACGGATGCCAACCCAAAATCTGCTCCGATCATCGTCCAGTTCACCACGGTCTGCTGACCATATTCAGTGGTAAACAGTCTTTTCATTGAGAAAACGGTTACGGAAGCAAAGGCAATATCTGAGCAGACAATCACAATCCAGCCGAACCATTGACGGATTTTTCCTTTAAAACCGACGATATCCACGTAATACAAGAGAATGATCGTCGCAATAATCCCGGATAAAATATGCCAGTGACCAGTCAAAGCAATCCGCTCTTCCCTTGCAGGCCACACACGGAAAATCTCATCCAGTTTTACAGCCATAAATATACCAATGCCGCTCACGGTGAAGTTCATAAATACCATCTGCCACAGCGGGCCAAATTTGATGGGGTCGTGCAGTAAGGCTTTTAGTCCCTGCCATAAAGAAGCTTTTTGGATCCCCTGCTCTTCCAGACGATCGCGTATCTGTGTTTTCCAACCGTATATCACCAGCATCAGTGCTGCTAGCATCACCAGAACGGATCCTACATAAATAATCGTATGAGCAATCGGTTCAAATGGAACTACGGACCAGACCCCAGTGGTAATCACAATGGTTCCTGAAATCATAAGGGGCATGGCGATCTTGTGTAAAATCCCCTTAAAGTTCAACCATCGTCCAACAATAAGTGTGATGGCCACTGCAATTAACGTTAACATAATGTGAAGATGCCCAATAATAGCCAGTTGAAGAGGTGTTTTATGCGGTTCGCGAATCAGATCTTCCGCAAGGAATGTTTCATGGCCATTCCCCCAGTAGGAGCCCGTCACAGCGCCAAAGATTGCAGAACCCAACGTGGCAACCGTCATCACAAAGAAGGCAACCCTCTCCAGATCAATACCGCTCTTCGTATGGGCATACTCAAGATCGGTAACTCGGTAGTCAGAATTCCAAGGCCAGAGTGCTGCCGCCAGTAAAAGCCCTGAGAAAAAGACAAGAGACTGTCCAAGAAGAAACAATCCATGAAACACAAACTGATGGCCAAAGTAAGCAAACCATAACCCAAAGATCATCGCCGTTAAATATCCAGTTGTGATCGTGGCATTGATCGTGGTTTGTTGATGTTTTTTCATAGGAACAATAGAGGTGATCATATACACTTCTATTGCCAGTACAGCCATCGCAATAACGTGATACAACATAATGATTCTTCCTTCACGTTCGACAGCATGAAGCTCCATGCCAAGCAGCTTTACGACAATATCCTTCACACCCCACTCTACCATAGGACCTGATAATGTCCCCCAGACTGCAGTAATCAAGGAAATCATGGCAATACCAAGAAACGTCAATCCCTTCGTGGAGCGAAATATATACTCCAACCTTATTTTAATACCTTGCACTTTTTCCTCCGTATGACATAAAGCTCCTGTTGCTTTTCTTATCCATTAATATTTGATGTTAGAATCCTCCGCCAGTTTTTCTATCGAAATATCATGGAGCATCTTTATAATTTGTTCTCTAAATTCCTTCCAGTATTTATGTACCGAGCAGGGATTTCGTTCAGAACAGCCTGGCAAACCCAGAATGCATTGATTAAATTTTTCTAACCCCTCGATTGCCTTAATAATTTCAAATAAGTAGATAGAATCCTTACTGGGAGAAATTTTATATCCCCCCTTTTTTCCCATACTTGATACCACGAATCCTGCCTGAGTCATTTCATGCATTAACTGTCCTAAATATTTATAAGGAATGTTTAAGGTTTTATGTAAATAATTGACAGAGAAATATTCGCGGTCATTATGGCTTGTTATGTAAGTAAGAACACGGATGGCATATTCAGATGTTTTTGTGAATTTCATGTACTACCTTGAGGTAGAAGTTTAATAAATACTCTAGTTATTCTGCAAATATTTTTGACAGTTTTATTTACTGTGATTGAGTATAATCTAATTCAGATCCCAGTACACTGTGAGGAATCATAAAGACTATCAGCTGAACTACAGCAGCTCCAATCATCCATCTCTGTCGTCTTGCGGGATCCTTTCCGCGCCAAAGTGCCAATAACCACATAATCACAGCTACAGCGGACTTGTTATCAGTCAAATCGTGTCCAAAGGGCCATCCCGTCCAGTATGCACCGAAAGCATATTTCTGAACAATTGGACCGAAAATGATCCCCCCAAGAAAGAGAGATACTATCGTCCATATTGCCATTCTGTATGACTTATCTCCCTTGAATAGGGCTTCCAATCCTGTTCTGGTAGAAAAGAGCATAGAGAGAAAAATAAATAAAATGTGTGGTATAAGAATTACTGCTGGAACGGGATCTTTAAATCGGATTATTACAGGATCCTGGGTCAACTCATACCGCTTTCCTTCCCCATCTTCAAGAACGATTTTATACATCACTTTCCCAGCAGCTGGTTGTCTGGGAACGGAAACAATCAATCTATCTTCTTCCCGTTCGAGAGATGCGGACATCCATTCATCATGACTCCTATAACGACGCCATAGCATCTCCCCAGAAATGTGCTGATCAGGAACAATGAGATTCATCACTGCATCTGTGTCAGAATTGTGAGAACGGAGTAATTCGTACTGGATGTGTTTACCACCGATATCCACTGACCTGCGAACCGGATAAGTCGGACCCGTCTTCCGTTGATAAACCACCGACGACAGAGTTATAATTAAAGCAAGAATCCAGAGGAAAAAAGATTGCTTTCCGGATAATGTCCTCATAATTAAAACTTCCTTTTGATTTTATATTCAGATAGACTTCTACAAATCTACAATTAAAATTACCTTTTCTTCCCCTCTCATCACTTCTACACTGATTCTCTGTTCTGTTTTAAACTCTGCAAGGCGATACATATAATCATAAATATTTTTAACCGGTTTACCCTCCATAGCAATGATGACATCTCCTTTTTGCATTCCAGCCAGATACGCCGGTCTATCTTTTATCACCATTTCCACTCGCATACCCTCAACATCACTGGAAGCATGATCCGGCATAATTCCGAGAGTTACTTTAAACCTCCTGCGACCTGCGGGTCTTTCTTTCGGTCCCGCTTCCTGGTAAACAAGAGTTTCAGATCGATTGGTTATATTCACCACCAGATCGTGTACATAATCCGCTACAACTTTTTCTCCTTTGAAGTTAATCGTCTCCGTATCATCGTCAGGCGTGTGATAATCTTCATGGACTCCTGTAAAGAAAAATAAAACTGGAACATCCTTAGCATAAAATGTGGCATGATCTGAAGGTCCGTATCCCTCAGGTGAAGTTTTCACAGTCAGATTCCTCCCCTCAGCAACATTCATAACAAGATCCTCAAGTTCAATAGCTGTCCCTGTCCCTCCTACTGTGAGGGATTTTGTCTCTGGATCCAATCTCCCTACCATATCGAGGTTAAACATCATCTTTACATTTTCTATTTCGAGGAGTGGATTTTTTGCAAAATACTTGGACCCCAGAAGACCCATCTCCTCTGCTCCAAATGCCATGAAAAAGATGCTCCTCCTCAAATTATTGCGATTTTCTGCCAATTTCTCTATAATCTCCAGAATTGCTGCTACTCCGGAAGCGTTATCATCAGCTCCATTATGAATTGCCAGTGTATCCGGTCGGCGAGATCCTGATCCGGGACCCCCAAATCCCAAATGGTCATAGTGTGCACCCAGGATTATTATTTCATCTTTTAACATCGGATCGTTCCCAGGAAGCATAGCGATTACATTCTGTGTCATTACCCAGTTCCTGATAACTTCTGTTTGAGCGGTAACAATTTCACCAGTCTCAAAGCTGTAAGGTTGACGTGTTTCATTGAGGATTGATTCTATTTTTTCGATTGTATTACCGTTCTTTTCCAATAGTTCATCAGCAACAGATCGTTTAATATGCAACACCGGCATATCAGCATCCACCAGACTTTGATCGTACACCAGATCCATCAAATCATCGTTTTCGTCAAAGGTTTTGCCGGAAACAAATAATACTCCGCCAGCTTTTCGGTCTCTGGCTTTCAATACTTTGTATCGCAGGGGACTGTACTGTTCAAAAATAGAAGTTGGTTGATCTATCTCTGGATCACCCCTTAGGATCATCACCCATTTGCCTTTGACATCCACATTGTTGTAATCGTGCCAAGATAACGTATCGGTATCAAAATCAAATCCATATCCGACAAAGACTACGGGAGTAGAAAGGATCCCATTCTTGGAGAAAGAAACTGGGGTGAAATCTTCCCCTTCTATTCCTTGAAATTGGTGGAATGAAAGCTGGTTGTTCTCACCAGTTTGTATAGATGTGACCACTTCAAAATACTGAAACCCATCATCCCCCATAGGAATAAGTCCAAGATCTGCTACCTCCTTTTCAATATACTCCGCAGCAATGCGACCTTCCTTTGTTCCGGGTTTTCGTCCTTTAAGCGAATCTGATGCGAGAAATGCAATGTGATCGTGAAGTTCAGATATATTAATTTCCGCTGCATAGTGAAATTCCGGATTCACCTCCTCAGAATGTTGAATCCCAGCACATCGCCATATTCCAAAAATCACCATTGACATAAATGAAATGATAACAAATCTAAGAACTGTTTTTTGTATCATGTTTCCCTCAGTTAATTAAATATTGTCATTGATAATATGATTTAATTTTTCTGTTCTCTAACCAGATAATGGAGAAAATATTGAACAGGATGACTGACGATAAAATTACCAAAAGTCTTAGCCACGGCTCCTGATGAATCCACCGAAACTGAACCAGTTCGACTGTAGTAATGATCCATTCCACAACAGCTATTGACAGCAACCCTTGCCAGAGTCTTGGTATCCACGGTTTTCGAATAAGTAGGGTCAGAAGTAAAATCAAACCTACAAAAGCAATCAGATTGCTGTAATGTCTTGAAAGATGGGCTGCTATAAGTAGTGTGGATAATATTACTGGTATCAAACGAGTAAGAATCATTGTTATTCAACGCTGCATCTAATGTTTTTTATTGATTGATCACTTTTCATACATTAATTGTTATTTAATCAGATTAGTTAATCTATAAATAAAATTTCAATATCATTTACAATTTTCCCAATAATTTTAAACTTTGCGGAAGTTTCCCACTTCCGCAAAGATAGACATCAGTACAATGAAGGGTCTCACTTTGGAATAATCATTGTGAAACGTTGAATTAGTAAACGAATTTAATTTGTATTTCAGAGTCCCCTTCTTAGAGGTGTGGATCAGCCAATCATAGCCGTCGCTGATTCTGTCAATAGCCGGATCGTTGATGGTGTATGCCATGAATTTTATCAATCTTGCAAATCAAGTAAATCAGGTTTCTAACTTTTACTTATTACCTGAACCCTTATTTCCTTATAACCTAATTCCCTTATTCCCTATCCCCTAATCCCCTGAAGTCTTTGTATCTTTGCGGAAGTTTTTAAAAAGCTAAAGCCTGAACACTAGTCCACGGATTTCACCCTTCAGGGTTTTATAAAACATTTGAGTTATCAACTTACTTTCTATAAAAGGCTGAAGCCTAAATTCCAGGCTAAAGCCCGAAGTACGTTGTACCAACTACAACCTCGTAAAATGCCGTGCAGGAACGTCAAACACTGAGCAGCCTTGGAAAGTCCAGACCACCCCGTTACCCCTCCTTGTCAAGGAGGGGATTTAAACTTACACACTCTCTGATAATTGTTGCATTTGAGAATCTCCTCTCCCTTGATGGGAGAGGATTATGGTGAGGGTGATTACTGCGCTCGACCTCATCAACACAAACTTGTCCTCATATCCGTCACCCCGCCTTCTCTTGACCAGCTTGCTCACGAAGAATGAGGGCGAGTAGGCGACCCGTTCCGGGATCAGTGACGGTTTATACAAAGTTAAAACTTTGCGGAAGTTTTTAAAAAGCTAAAGCCTGAACACTAGTCCACGGATTTCACCCTTCAGGGTTTTATAAAACATTTGAGTTATCAGCTTACTTTTTTTAAAAGGATGAAGCCTGAATTCCGAGCTAAAGCTTGAATTCCCCAAAATTAAAACTTTGCGGAAGTTTCCGCCGGTGGCGGACGAGCTCTACTTCCGCAAAGGTAGACATACTCCAACCTGTAGTATCATTAAAAATTTTTTATTGTATTTAAACCAATAAAAGTCTATATTAATAAATAGACTGACCAGTCGGTTTAGTGCTATGGTAAACGACGTTTCTAAAGAAAATCCCCGAAAAGAACAGATCCTGAATGCTTCATTACAGATTATCGTTCAAAAAGGATATGATAACAGCCGAATGGACGACATTGTTCAAAAATCTAAGCTCAGCAAGGGTGCTATCTACTGGTACTTTAAATCAAAAAAGGTTGTTTTTCTATCATTGGTGGATTATTGGGTTAATCGATACAGTGCTGTATTGAATCACATCGTTGAAGAAGATAAGACTGCATCCCAGCAACTGCGGGACCTCTTTGATTACTTCATCTCAGAATATGAAAAAAATCCTACTGTCTTTAAAGCTATGGTGGAGTTCTGGTCCCTGGCTGGTCGAGATCAAGAGTTTAAAGATAAACTTCAAGAAGTCTATGCGAAATTTCTTGCTCGTATTATTGGGATCGTCACATTTGGTGTAGAAACCGGTGAATTTAAAGATCTCAACATTCGACTCACCGCTATGAGTATCATGGTCAATATTGAGGGAATAATGTGGTTTACCCTTTTTGATCCTCATGGTGTTACAGCTCGAGAATACATTGAAACAATTACAGATTTTATATTAGCAGGTTTAATAAAAAAATCTCATAGAGGAGAAAAACATGAGTGACACACAAATTAAACATGAAACAGGAGGAAAATTTCTTGTGGAGCCAATCGGAACCTCCCCTGTCTTCTCAAGAGAACAATTTTCTGAAGAACATCAAGAAATCGAAAAAATGGTGCAGGAATTTGCAGCCGAACAGATTTTACCACACAGAGAAACCATTGAGAAATTTAATAAAGACATCTGTCTGCAATTGTTACGAGAAATGGGAGAGCTCGGATTGCTTGGTGTTGACGTTCCCGAAGAATACGGCGGTATGGAAATGGACAAAATTACCACGGCTATTATTTGCGAAGCTCTTTCACCTGGATTGAGTGCATCTTTTATGGCAGTTTGGAATGTTCAGACAGGGATTGGTACTTTACCTATTGCCTGGTTCGGCACCCCTGAACAAAAGGGGAAATACCTGCCCAAGTTAGTTGCTGGTGAGTGGGTAGGAGCTTATGGTCTAACCGAACCAGAAGCTGGTTCAGATGCCCTCTCAGGGAAGACCCAGGCAGTTCTTTCTGAAGATAGAAAATATTACATCCTGAATGGCGAAAAGATCTTTATCACTAACGGGGGTTGGGCAGATGTCTTTACCGTCTTTGCTCAGGTGGATGGAAACAAATTCAGTGCATTCATTGTTGATCGGGACACACCGGGATTTGAGATTGGTCCTGAAGAAAAGAAATTGGGGATGAAAGGTAGTTCAACTACATCGCTTGTTTTCAACGATGCTAAAGTGCCGGTAGAAAACTTGCTTTACAAAGTAGGACAGGGAGCTACTATTGCATTCAATTCTCTGAATATGGGACGCTTTAAACTGGGTGCATCAGATTTAGGCGGCTGTAAAACTGCTATTACCGAAACCGTAAAATATGCTCTGGAGCGAAGACAGTTCGGGCAATCCATTGCTCAATTTGATGCAATAAAAGGAAAATTTGCTGATATGATCATTCTCACCTACACGGCTGATAGCATGATCTACAGAACGATTGGATTGATCCAAGATGAGATTGATAAACTGGACAAGTCAGACCCGGACTATTATATCCATATGGGTGAAGCTATGGAACGCTTTGCGATTGAAGCCTCCATGACCAAAGTCTATGGTAGCGAGGCTATTAATATTGTTAATGATCACGGTGTGCAAATATTAGGTGGATATGGTTTTATCGAGGATTTCATTATGGCTGGTGTCTATAGAGATAATCGAATAGATCGTATTTGGGAAGGAACCAATGAAATCAACCGAATGATTATAAATGGATATATGATGAAAAAAGCCCTCATTGAGGAACTGCCCATCCGGGATGCCATTTTTGAAATAGATAGCTTCTTGAAAAAAGATGATAGTGAATTCGCCAAGGGCCCATTACATGACGAAATCTATGCTACTGAAACTGGCAAGCGATTAGCACTGTATATATTCCACGAAGCTCTCAATGAATATGGTCAGGATCTAAAGCACAGGCAACAGTTAACTGAAGAATTAGCTAACATGTTCATCGATCTTTATACTGCTGACAGTAACATTTCCCGCGTCTTGCAAATCATCGAATCCACCGGATACAATCCGGTGCTTGTTGACATTGCTAAGATTCACTCTGCGGAGGTTTCTATTCGAATGATGAATCTAGCACTTACTGGTTTGAACGGAATCTACCGCGGTCATTTACCCCATAAAGTTATTGATATGCTCCGGGAATTTCAGAAACGGATGTTGCCAAAAGTCGACATCATCGGACTGAAACGGGAGATCGCTGATTTTGTTTACAAAAAACAACAATATCCATTTTAGGAGTACAATGATGAAACAACGTGTAATCATTGTGAAACGTTAAGTTGGCAGATAAAATTCGATTATATTTAGGAATGTGTAAACGACGTGAAAGAAATATCTGTAGTAGAAAAATGATTCCTCCCGAACTGTCGGGATACATCATTTTACTCCAAACCACTTTTAGAATCTTTAGGAGGTAAACTATGTGTAGAAAATCTGTTATCATCGATGCCGTACGTTCCCCCATTGGAGTAAAAAATGGGAAACTTCTTGATATTCGAATGGATGATATTGCTGCCCAGGTGGTAAAAGGGTTGATGGAACGAAACCCGGATGTAAAACCAGAAATGGTAGAAGATTTAGCCCTCGGATGTGCTTTTCCTGAAGGACCACAGGGAATGATTATGGGACGATCCGTCGCCATCCTCGCTGGACTTCCAAAAGAGGTGGGTGGAAAGGTTGTCAATAGGTTCTGTGGGTCTTCCATGGACGCTCTTCATCAACTCAGTACCGCCATTGAGAGTGGAGACATTGATGTTGGTATTGCAGCTGGGGTTGAGGATATGTTCTCCGTTCCTATGGGTGGGTTTGTGCCCGATTTTCATCCTGAGCTGGCTCAACAGGAATTTTACATCGGAATGGGAGAAACAGCAGAAATTCTTGCGAAAGACCTTGATATCTCCCGGGAGGATCAGGAAGAATTTACCATTGCCTCTCATACTAAGGCTCTGAAAGCTCAGGCAGAAGGGAATTTTGATAACGAAATCATTCCAATAAACCTTGAAGATGGAACAGTTGTGGATAATGACGAAGGTCCCAGGGAACCAGATGTTGAGAAAATCAAAAGCCTAAAACCAGCTTTCCTTGCCGATGGAACCATTACTCCTGCCACCAGCAGTCCCATTACCAAAGGAGCTGCTGCCATTCTTATCACCAGTGAGGACTTCGCAAAAAAACATGGACTTCAAGTACGTGCTGAGGTAGTTAGTCGTGCTGTTGCTGGTGTGGATTGGACTCGCATGGGAATGGGACCCCTCCCTGCTACGGAAAAAGCATTGAAAAAAGCTGATATGACCATGGACGATATCGAAACCATTGAATTGAATGAAGCTTTTGCAGCTCAATCCCTGTATGTAATTCGTACTGGTGGATGGGATTTAGATAAAATTAATCTGAATGGTGGAGCTATTGCCCTGGGACATCCTTTAGGTTGTTCAGGAGCCCGGATATTGACCACCCTTATCGGCGTAATGGAACAGCAGGACACTCACGTTGGACTTGCCACCATGTGTATCGGAAGCGGACAGGGAATTGCGACCATCATCAAAAGAGATTAGAAATAGGAGATCAGAAATCAGAGATTTTCAGATGGAAAAAACATTGATGAAAGAATACAAATCTCTGCAGGACAGGACAAAAAATTACGCCCTAAGAATAATCAGGCTGGTTTCTTCTCTACCAAAAACTACAGAAGCAACAGCAATAGGACGGCAATTGATTCGTTCTGGAACTTCGGTAGCTGCAAACACAAGATCAGCCTTTCGGGCGCGTTCAAAAAAAGAGTTCATTGCAAAGCTCGGTATTGTAATTGAGGAAACAGATGAATCAATGCTGTGGCTTGAGCTATTGAAAGACT
This sequence comes from Fidelibacterota bacterium, assembly GCA_014381485.1. GTDB lineage: Bacteria > Fidelibacterota > Marinisomatia > Marinisomatales > CAZVFT01 > JACNLN01. Next base: position 5,428 of record JACNLN010000072.1, on the reverse strand, counting down.
CCAAAATCGTAGGAGAAAACAAACTTATCAATCTATTGCAAGAGACAAATGAATTAGTTTCAATTTTCGTTTCAATTGTAAAATCAAGTAAAAACAAAACTCAATCTCATAAATCTGATCTCTGATTTCATATTTTAACCAAAGGAGAAAATGATGTCTGAAAAAATTGAAAAAGTTGCAGTTCTTGGAGCGGGAGTCATGGGAGCTCAGCTGGCTGGTCACTTTGCCAATGCCGGCATCCCCTCACTTCTCTATGATATTACCCAGGAACTGGCAGAAAAAGGATTGGAAAATCTAACAAAACTTAAACCAGCTCCTCTCTACAAACCAAAAAATGCCAAATTCATTACTCCCTGCAACTACGATGATCATATCGAAAGATTAAAAGAAGTCAACTGGGTATTGGAAGCTGTGGCTGAACGGATGGATATCAAAGAGAAAGTATATAAAAATATCACTCCTCATCTTAAGGACAGTGTTATTATCACTTCTAACACGTCCGGACTTCCACTATCTGATCTGGTCAACTTTCTCCCAGACAAGTTTAAAAGTCGCTTTATGATTACACACTTTTTCAACCCCCCTCGATATATGCGTCTTCTGGAACTTGTAAAAGGAGAACTGACAGATGATGCAATCTATCAGGGTATTGCAGATTTTGGAGAGAACGTTCTTGGAAAAGGGATCGTCCATGCAAAAGATACTCCCAATTTTATCGCAAACCGTATCGGTGTCTTCGGTATGATGCTTTCACTGAAGCTTACCGAAGAGATGAACCTGACTGTGGAAGAGGTAGATAAGCTCACCGGTACCATCGTTGGTCGTCCCAAGAGTGCCACTTACCGAACATCTGATTTGGTTGGATTGGATACTCTGGCTCACGTGGCAAAAACCAGCTATGATAAAGGAGAGGAAGATGAACAACGCGACATTTTCATATCTCCTAAAATTCTCACTGACCTGATTGAATCGGGTCGACTCGGTCAGAAAACAAAAGCGGGATTTTATAAGAAGGTGGATAAGAATATACTCTCTTTAAATTTTAAGACTGGGGAGTACACACCTCAAAAGAGAGTTCGATTTGACGGATTCCGTTTAGCAAAAGATCATCAAGATACTGGTGAAAAAATTACCGCTATGGTTTACAGTGACGATAAAGCTGGAAAATTTTTCTGGGAACTCATATCCCAGACATTAATCTATACTGCAAATCGGATACCAGAAATCAGCGATGACGTGGTAAACATTGATAACGCTCTCAAATGGGGCTTCGGCTGGGAATTGGGTCCATTTGAATCGTGGGATGCCATAGGGGTGGAAAAATCCGTAAAACGAATGAAAGAGGACGATAAAAAAGTCCCTCAGTGGATTAAAGAGATGCTCTCTTCCGGACGGAAAACTTTCTATGAGACCAAAAATGGCAACCACACCTACTATGATATTCCAACAAAACAGATCAAGGTTGAACCTGTCGGTGAGAAGATGATTAACCTGAATCTGGAAAAATCAAAAGGAAATCTCATCGAAAAACATTGGAGTGCCAGCCTGATTGATCTCGGGGATGGAGTACTGAATGTGGAATATCATTCCATTCTTCAGCCAACTTTAAATCCCATCGATGGCTCCATCCTGGAAATGATATCCAAAGGTCTGGATCTTTTAGACGCTGGGAAATACAAAGCTATGGTTTTAGGCCACCAGGGTCCGAATTTCTGTGCTGGAGCTAACCTCGCTTCCATTATCCAGATGTGTGATGCCGAAGAATACGATCGACTTGAAACAACGGTAAAAGGGTTTCAGGACCTTACCCAGAGAATTCGCTTTTCAAAAGCTCCAGTTGTAGCTGCTCCCCATCATCTTACACTCGGTGGAGGATTTGAATTCATCGCTCCCGCAGCGCACAGAGTCGCAGCTGCTGAACTCTACATCGGTGCTGTGGAAGTGGGCGTTGGACTCATTCCCGGAGCGGGTGGAAATCTACGATTAATTATGAACCTCACGGAGAATGCAGGCGGTAAAGTCCGAAATCCATTTCAGATTGCACAAAAAGCCTTCGAGACCATCGGCTTTGCTAAAGTGGCTACCAGTGCCGATGAAGCAAAATTCCACGGGTATCTCTTGAAAACAGATACCGTGATTCTCAATAACGATCAGCGAATCTGGGCCGCCAAACAGAAAGCCCTCGAACTGATAGACGGTTACGAACCTCCTCAATATCGAGACGATCTGAAACTCCCTGGAATAGGAGGTCGGACTGCCATGAAAACCGTTATAAAAGGGTTTAAACTCAAAGGGACAATTTCTGCACATGATGAGCTCATCGGGAACAAACTGGCTTATGTCTTGACAGGTGGAGATAAAGGCGGATTCACTAAAAAGGTTGATGAGCAGTATATGCTGGACATTGAGCGAGAAGTTTTTCTTTCCCTGGCTGGAGAACCGTTAACTCACGATCGAATCCGGTTCATGTTGAAAAAGGGGAAACCGCTAAGAAATTAAAAAGGCTTTGGTTCTCGCGCAAAACATAACGTCTTGATCGAGTTTTACATATACACTTTTTAACAACAGATATTAGAACTCAAATGAGGTTGAGTTCTGGGAAAATTCATTTATTAATGGAGTAGGACTTCAACAATCCTTTGTTAGTAAAACAAAATAGAAGCGTTTCCCTTAATCTTCTTTTCATGTTGACTCTTTGTCTATCCAACCTACTTGCAAAAAATGGGATAATTCCTCCATCGGAATTCATCGGTACCTGGGAGGGAAAAGGAAAGATCATCGTCTCCTGGTGCCAGCAGGATACTCTCCTCTTTTCTCTGCGGATTCATTCAGACGGGCTTGTAGATGGAAAAGTGGGAGATGCTCAACTAATAAATGGATTCCTTCGGAAAAACAACTGGTTGATAAGGAAGTTAGGAAATCCGGAATATCTTATCGGTGGTAACCTGCAGGGCTCCTTGGTAGCTGCCGAAGAGATCAATCGAAAATCACTTCACTACCTCATGGTTGATTTCGATGATGGCAAGTTGGTGGGAGGATGTCATACTAGCGGCAATTGGGGACATCCGTTTAGAAACAGTGAAAAGTTGAAAAAATCAATGGTTATGACTTGTGTAGATGTAGTGCTTAGAAAAAATTAGCTATTGACTGTTCCTAAATCTGACTTATAAATGATGTGATGACAGCGCATCTCCGGCAAGGAAAATCCCCCTTGAGGATAACGATAACTCTCCATTTTTAACCAGCCAATCTCCCCTCCGAAACACATGTTCTGGAAATATGGCAGGAAACTGAACGAAGGCGTTCCAGTCAGTAACAGATACTAGATCATTAAACCAGTCGGTGGATACTTTATGGGGATCCACAACCACCAAGTCTGCATCAGCATTGGGGATAAGAGCTCCTTTTCTTGGATAAATGCCGAACAGTTTTGCAGCATTGGTAGAGAGCAGCCGGCTTAACAGACTCAAATCAAGCCCTTTCTGAATGAACTGAGCCAGCATAACTGGAAACAATGTCTCTACACCCCCCATCCCGTTGGGAATATTTTGAAAAGGGATTCCCACCTCTTTATCGGAAATGAGAAATGGACAGTGATCTGTTCCAATAGTCTGTATATTACCGTTAATTATTCCCTGCCATAAAGCTTTTATATTTTCTGTCTTCCGGTGAGGTGGACTTGTTACAAACATCCTCCCATCATCCTGATGGTAAACCCTATCATCAAGAAGGAGATATTGGGGGCACGTTTCCACAAACACCTTTTCCTGGTGCTGTGCCCATTTCAACCCTTTCGCCGAACTCAGATGAACGATATAAATCGGACAACCCGTTTGTATCGAAATATTTACCATTCGTTCAACTGCCGTTGCCTCTGCCGTGTCGGGACGACTGAGCGGGTGATATAAGGGTTCGGTGAGATTCCGGGAAATAAGCGGTTTAAAGGCATTTTGAATAATCCGGTTATCCTCAGCGTGTACCATCAAAAGTCCCCTGTGTTCTGCAATAATCTTTGCCACTTCCTCAATCTGTTCGTAGGTAAACATTATTCCAACTTCTTCGTAGGTGGTAAATACCTTGAAACTAATAATGCCAGATTGAATCAACTTTGGAATTTCATTAAATAACTTTTTTGAGAATCGTGTGATATTGCAATGCAAACTATAATCAGAATAGGAATATTCAGCCAGTTTTAATCGTTTTTCTACACTTTCAAATAAAGTTTGATCCTCTTCTAAAATGGTAAAATCAATTATTGTAGTCACGCCACCGTGAATTGCAGATCTTGTCCCTGTCTCGAAATTGTCTGCAGAAATGCCATCCTTGATAGGAATTCCCATATGAGTATGCGGATCCAGGATACCTGGAAATATCAACTTCCCTGCACAATCGACAACTTCGGTTCCCGGTTTGGAATGAAGGTCAGTATCAATGTCGGATATGGTCTCGCCACGAATGAGAATATCTTTGTTCACAGTTGTTTCAGGAAGGATTAAGGTACCATTTTTTAATAAAATTTTATTCATCACTGAGTCCCCTCCGAAAAGGTCAAATTGGTATAAATGCCATTTATTTTGGTGTTTTCAGCCCCGACATAAATGTCGGCGTAAGTATCCGCATTTGTAGTAAGATAGAACGATACACTAGCCCCGTCCTTCCCGCGTGCGCCAAGGCTCTTGGTGGTGAATTTTCCAGGTTAAATGTTTTGTACTGCCAACAAATTTATGAAGGAATAGAATCATTGAGCAGGTCTCCAGAATCCTTTATGAATACTTCCATAGAAGGTAGAACATCCTGTTCGCCGATAGATGGATAAAGCAAGCTTTCGAGCATTCTCGTTTGAGGTGTCGGCTTTGTTTACAAAGTAGATACGGCGAATGTGCTCGGGGATTTTGGATAGATACCCTTTCTTGGTAGTAACCACTTTCGTTACAAATTCGATATCTAAAATACGTTCATCATCAACCCCCCAGAGGGATTTGAAAAGTTCAGGTCTGTGAACTTTGCCTTCAGTCACAGTGGTGTTGAGGACATCGGTACCCACGAGAATAATGACATGGGTTGAGAAAGAAGGTACCGTTGGATCTGTATCATTATGAGCCTTCAACGGAAGATTCCGAGCACCATCACATTCAAAAATAGTGAGGGATGACTGTTTGTAATAATCGAACAACTTCTCTTCCGAAATACCAGAAATTTTTTCAGGATGAATCATTGCGTGCATCAAATGGAGAGGATTATACTGGCTGAATAGTTCTGAAAGATTCCCGCTGGCAATTGACTTGGAAAATATCACTTTCTGTTCAGAATGATATGCGGACTTAGTCAAAGAAGTCAGTAATACCCTGTCGTGAAAGAGGTAAAGCTCGTTCCCAAGTGTGTTAAGGAGCACTGTTTTTCCTCCCCCTCCCATAATTGCTATACAAGA
>JACNLN010000219.1 GCA_014381485.1 Fidelibacterota bacterium | reverse complement strand
GTAAGCCTGTGGGTGCTGGTGTGTACCTGTATCAGATACGCGCAGAAGGGTTCATCCAAACCCGTAAGATGTTGCTCTTGAAATAAGGATCAAAGTATACTTCAGATCAATTATGAACGGAACTATTCATAAATGGATTATCACAGAATGGTGTTTATTATCCATTTTTTTAAACGCCCAGATGAGTAATGTTGTGATCATCGAGAATTTTAATGATGGTTCCGTTGAATTGATATCGTATGAAGGCGAAGATATCCAACCGGATTCCTGGGCTCTTGTTTCTGAGAATACATATAACAACTCTCCGTACTCTCTGAAACTTTTTGGAAATACCTGGAAAGTTGAAATGATTGAGCCAAGAGTCATTCAATCTGGTGATGTCTGGCAGGTTGCCGCTTACATTCAGGAATCTAGCGAAATTCAGGGATTTGGTGTGATTGATTCTGCCCATACAATGTTTTATTCATTCGCTGGCAGCGAGGAATTGGATATTGAGGAATGGGTTACCGTCTATCAGGGAAGTTTTCCTGAGGAAGTCTGGAATACCTTTCAATTACCTGTTGCAGATGACTGGTTTGCATGGTATGAGTACTATCCAACAATTATCGGAATTGTCTTCGTGAATGATTCCGATGAGAATCTTCCAGGAACGGTCTATTTTGATGACATCCTTAATATCACCCCGCATCTTCCCACTCCGCCACATGTTGAAATCTATTATTTAGTCGGCGATATATTCAGCAATTCGATGGGGCTACGGAGTGTTGATATCCAATTTGTTAGTCTGGTTACAGATCCTGATAGTGATGAACATAAATATTTCTGGTATTTTGGCGATGATTCTACCAGCACTGAGGAAAATCCAACCCACACATTTCTCGTGGAGGATGATCATCCATACACAGTGTTGTTGGAAGTAGTTGATGATACCGATAAGTGGGGACAGGCATCGGTTCAGATCAACGTTGATGTGGGGGAGACATCATTCCCGGTTGAGATGAATTTTGTTGGTGATATTATGCTGGCACGGGGATACGAATATCCTGGTGGAATTATTCCCACCCTTGGTGTTGAGACGATTTTTGAGCCGACATTGTCCATTTTAGGAGAATCCGCTGATATCACTGTGGCAAATTTGGAATGTCCGCTGACGACTCACGATGAACATCATCCTGCAAAACCGATTTATTTTAAGGGTTCTCCTGATAATGTTGCAGGGCTTGTATACGCTGGTATTGATATTGTTTCACTGGCAAACAATCATGGTATGGATTATATGCTGGAAGGGTTGCAGGAGACCCAATTTGTTCTAACAGAAAATAATATTCGATATTCCGGTGCCGGTGCAAATTCTTATGAAGCATATCTACCGACATTTTATCAGGAATCTGGTTTGAATATTGCATTTTTAGCATCCAGTGATCGAACAGGTCAGTACAACAACTATCAACCCTATTTGAATGCCGGGTATAACAAGCCAGGCTTTGCCTATATGACGCCATATTACATACAGCAGCAAATTAGTGTTGTTGAAGATATTGCAGATCTTATCGTGGTCGAAATGCACGGGGGCAGTGAATATTCAACCGATCCAGGCAGCAATTATGATAATTTAACTGTTTCAGAAGATACTATGGAGGAAGAGGACTATTCGCCATTTTCTGATATTCCCCATATGTGGGACATTGAGATAAGACATCATGCTATTGATTCTGGAGCAGACCTGGTTGTGGTACATCACCCGCATATTATTCACGGTTTAGAAGTTTACAATGGTAAATTGATCGCACACTCACTGGGAAATTTTGTCTTTGATCTTAGTTATCCTGAAACATTTCCGTCTATGATTTTAAACGCAAAAATTAACGAAACTGGATTTTATGAATATTCAATTACTCCAGTTTATATCGATGATTATATCCCGCTTCCAGCAGTGGGAGAGCTTGGAATTTATATTCTGGATTATCTTGCTATACGATCAAAGGAATTGAATACTACTCTCCACGTAGATAGAGAAAACATCCTTGCTTATGTCATTATGGATACTCTTGGTATGGCATCAACAAATGTGTATTGTCGTAACGAGATATTTTTTGATGAAATAGCTAATGAATGGATTTCTCGACCATTGCATCTTCCGAGAATTGGAAATATTTCATCTATTGTAGATATCCCTGGGACCTATAACTGGGAATTCCGGCTTGGTCGTGAGTTGATCTGGATGGGTAATTTTGAGGATGAGGGTTCAACGCTCTGGAATGTAAACAGTAACTATGAGTGGTATGACAGTACCGAAGCGTATGCCGGAGAACGGTCTTTGCATCACCTGAGACTCTCCACTTCATCAGATAATGTCGTCACCAATTTAGAAGGACGAATTAGGTGTTATGCTGACAGTTGCCACAGCTTACATGGATATATTAAAACACAAAATGGTGCTGATGTTACAATTGAGATTCAATACTATCATTCCAGAACCGGCCCGACCATTCTTGGTACCGAAGACATTGGTGTTCAAATTACGGGTGATTCAGATTGGACATTCTATCAAACAGAATTAACTCTGCCATGGGGAACAAAATATTTTGATATTCGACTGAACAGTAATGTTCCACAAATCGGGGAGGCTAATTCGTGGTTTGACAACGTAGGTGTAATCGAATGGAGTGAATGGGAATCATTAAGTTTTACTGAAGAAATTACCAATCCTAACGATTACTATTTTATACAACTCAAATCGAATGATATAATAGAAAGTACCTCAATCACATTTACTGAAACCATATATGATCAACTTCTGCCACCATTTCCAGAATTTAGTGCAGAAGAAACGGTGGGAAGCGTTCCCTTTGAGGTATCATTTATTGACGAATCAACCGGAGCGGTTGGGTACTGGCAATGGGATTTCGGAGACAGCACAACGAGCATTCTTCAAAATCCAGTCCACACATATACTGAACCTGGTATCTACACGGTAAGTTTAACGATATTGGATTATCAGGGGAATCCAATAACGAATGTAAAACAAAACTACATTGAAGTATTTGAAGGTTATGTCATCATTGTTGATCACCTGAGTGACTGGAATATGGTAGGCTTACCCTTTGAAGTTGAGGATGCAAATCATGTTACATTTTTCCCGAACGCTATTGAAAATACATTGTATTCTTTCCAGAATGGTTATATACAGGAAAATGAACTTACCATCGGAACGGGTTACTGGTTGCGTATTCCGAATGCTGGTTCGAATATAATCAATGGTGATACTATCAATGAAATAACTATTGGATTGACTGAGGGATGGAATATGATTTCGGGCCTTCATGTAGCTGTACCAATGAGCGGGATTGATGATCCTTCTGGTGTAATTATACCAAACACCTGTTACACGTATGAAGGAGGATATATACCTTCTACTACGATTGAGCCTGGAAAAGGCTACTGGTTATGTGCTGGTGATGAAGGTAAGATTACGATTTCGAATGATGCTGGAGCAGCCAGAAAGACGTTTGTTAATCGGCTGAATGGAGCAAATACCCTTACGTTCACCAATGATTCTGGTAAAATGTGTAAGTTGTATTTTGGTGTAACGGTCATTGAAGAGGAGCGGTTGAGTTACAGCCTACCGCCGATACCTCCACCAACTGGCGGATTTGATGTACGCTTTGATGGTGATATGAAGGTTGTAGAAGAATCCAGCGTTATAGATGTTATGAATAATTCTGAATTGCTCATTATATTCTACAATGTTGTATTAGACACCGAGGAGCATAAGAAATGGATTTTGACTTCTTCCACTGGAAAGGAATATGTATTAAATGGATCAGGGGTGATTGAGGTTGCAGGTGATATAGATAGGCTTATCCTGAGCAAACGGGCAATAATACCTGAAGGATTTGTTCTCCACCAGAACTACCCGAATCCCTTCAATCCCATCACCACGATCCGCTACGATCTGCCTAAACAATCTTATGTAACCATTGTGATTTATGATATTTTAGGCAGAGAGGTAAAAGAACTGGTTAGTGGTGAACTGGTGAGTGGTTATCATAAGGCAG
>JACNLN010000217.1 GCA_014381485.1 Fidelibacterota bacterium | reverse complement strand
GTAATTTTGAGGTGTTTTTGAATCAAGACCCTCAACAACAAGATGTCTACTACTCTCTCCGCGCACCACTTCTTATCAATGAAGGTGATGGCATTTACCAGGTGTTTCACCGCTGGGTGGCGATGAAAGCCAACGGGGATACGCTTTCTCCAACCGGTATCTTCGAAAATGAACAGAGCCGCCAGACAAGGGTTGTGTTTACCGATAGTGTTGCCACAGTTGAAGCAGAGTATTTTATTGTAACCCTTATTGGCGAAGGTGTGAATTTAAGTGAAAGCAGTGGTAATTTAATTTTATTCGCGCCAGAGTATATTGTAATCAATGAGATAGATGTGGAGTTATTTGATAGTTGGACTATTTCTCCGCAAGGGGGTGCCACTATTACGGGAAGTGGTAACAATGTTTCACTTGAAGTTTATGAAGATATAACGATTACAGCAAATTACCAGCCAAAAGTGCCCGTAAATTTCCAGATGCCGGCTGGAATCTCTATTACCATTGAAGACCCCTGGTATTATGATCCAGATAGTCAGGGAGTTACCGTTGAAAACATAACACTATTCACCTGTACTTATCCGGTATTTCTCAATCAGAATACTTACGAACTTCATCTGGATATAGATAGGTATATTTCGAGTACTGATAACAATCTCTATATCTTTGATGAGTGGATTTACGATTCATCAGAAGTAAACGTACTTAATCCTTATTCACCATCAACGGGTGTAGAATTTTTTCAGGAAGGAGCTATGATAACTGCTGAATATATACCTGGAGAACCGTCTGACTTTTTTAATGTACATTTCACTTTAATTGATTCTTCCAGTACCGGATATGGAATGGCATCAAGTACAACTCGACCTTTAGTTCGTACTGAGAATGATGAATGGCTTTTGGCATATTGTCAGTGGTACGGTGAGCCAACACCCAATAATCCCAAGAGTGGCCAGATTGGCGCAGCCTATTCTGAAAATGGGGAAGATTGGTATGTTTATACCTATTTGAATACAGGTTTTAACTGGCCCCCATCAGATCGTCAGGGACGCTACCCCAGTGCTTTAGGAAATGAAGATTATCCTTTTGTTTTTTGGAATGAGGAGACAGGAGATGGTGGTCGTCCCTATTATGCTTATGATGAATTCGGTTGGGATGGCGGTTCCTTTTCGCCACCATACGAGGTTGATCCACTTTGGAATTCATCTAAAGATCTCTGGGTGGGTAGTCCAAGTTATTCATATGATATCGATAACGACAGCCACTATTTCAATGTCGCCTATGCAGATTTGAATCGCACCAATATATATTTATTTCAATCGGAAGCATATTCTGATGGATGGATCGCATTTGGATATGAAATAGAAATAATTGAATTAGGGAATACAGATTTATTTGAAGGTGGTTGGACGACCCCTGTGTTGGATATAAATAGAGAAGGATTTGGTTATGTTGCTGTCTCCAATTGTTTCTCTGGTTCCTCTATACAGACCATTATTTTTAGGAAAACTGAAAATCATGGGCAGACATGGCAAGGGGACCAAGCGGGTTATGATTACTATTTCATACCTGATAATGTCTTTAATCATATAATTGATAATATATATTCTAACGATTATGATGAACTATCTTGTAATCATGCCCTTGATCTGCGCGTTGATTCTGATGGTAATCCTCATTTCGTTGTGGGGGTTAATACTTTACAAAATGGCTATATGTGCTCTGAAGGAGGTTTTTATCATTTCACAATTGATAAAGATTATATTGATAATCCTGGTGGCATAAATACGCCAACTGGCTGGAATTATTCATTAGTTGTAAATCTAGATTATAATGAATATGTACAGAACATAACATCATTCTCGTTTGATAATCATCCATGGATAATTGACAATCAGAGTGATGATAGTTTGAGAATGCCCCCTCCAGATGCTTTTTGGCGATGTCCATTTCCTTCATTAGCGATTAGCAGTGAAGGTGATAATGTGATGTACGTTGTGACAAGTTTGCTCGTTCCAGATGAAGGTGACAATCAAAGCTGGGATGTGTTTGTGATAAAATCTGCAGATGGCGGTGCAACTTGGGGATCACCTGTTAATATAACCGGTACGCCCGTCATAGGTTCTGAATATAATGATGAATTTTGCGCTCATGCAGGTTCGGGAGCAACACATGATGATGTGAATATTGTATACCAAATGCCAGTAAGGGAAACCTCTGATCCATACAATGGATTTCAAAATAAGAATCGTATTTATGCAGGTTATGTTTCCGACATATCTAATATTCCTACTGTCAATGATGATTCTCTCCAACTTCAGGGTGAATATGAAAGTAGTATGGTAATTGGCAATGAAGTGTACGTTATTGATGATGTGACTTTTCATGATAATTTATTTATTGCTCCGGGAACAGAAATATTTGTAGACAATGGATTTCGATTAACAGTTAATGGTAATCTGTATGCTTCTGGTACCGAAGATGACACAATTTCAATTTACCCATCAAATTCCAGCGGGTCCTGGGATGGACTCTTCGTTAATGGAAACATTGTTGTATTTGATTATGGTAAAATAAGGGGCGCAAGCATTGTTGGTTTAGGGATTTCAGAAACTACAACGGGGCATATAAAAAACAGCGATTTTCATAGCAACAGGTTTGGTATTCGTCTTAATTCCGTAGAGCCCGGGTTTTTAATATCCAATAATCATGTTTATGATAATGCCTCCATCGGTATAAATGTTCGCTATTCAAGTGCTGATATCATTGGTAATCATGTTCATGATAATGAAGATATGGGGATATTGCTTATTGGAGGTAGTCACGCAACAATCAAAAATAACATCATTTATAACAATGGATCAACGTCACCACCAACATTTGATTTTTATTCGGGAATTTGTATAGTTAGTTCATCACCAGATTTAGTGATGTCAACACCGGAGTACTCAATTCCAATTGATTACCCGGTAAATAATGAAATTCATGACAATTCAATAAGTGGAGTTTACATCAACTACTACGGTGTGCCTAATATAGGTGTTTATAGTGAGTATAATGGTTCAATAAGTGGTGGCTTTAACCATTTCTATGGGAATAATTGGTCTATTTACAGGAATACCTTTGAGCAACCTGATGTTCCGAATGATCCTCCATCCCCCCGTGATGTTGAACCAATCTATGCTCAGGTGAACTATTGGTATTTAGATAAAAGTTCCACTGAAGATCCCGGTGATATACAAGGTTCAGGTATAATATGGGATCCAGTTGCGGCTGAAGTTGTTGATATCGCAATAGATGATGAAATACCTCTTCTTATTATGGGATTGATTCATGAACAAAGCGGTCAGTTTGAATTAGCAAAGCAAATTTACGAAACATTTATTGAGACCAAACCAGGTTTAGAAGCCACTTTAACTGCTGTAGGCGGTTTGAATCGTTGTTATGAAAAGCAGGGACAAAAAGAAGCCTTTGTTGATAAACTTAACGATTTTAGCCAGGTACAGGACCATGATGATTTAGTAAAGTTAGCTCGAACTCATTTAATATGGTCTTATAAGAAGATTGGAGCTACGGAAGAAATGGTAGCAATTGCAGAAGAATTGGCTCAAGAATATGTTGGTACACCCGATGAAGCTTATTATTTATTTGAATTGGCTTTACTTATTGAAGAAACAGAAGGCTTTTTTGTTGGTAAGATATCAACTAAAGATGTTAAAATACAACAAAAAGCTGTATCTGCTAAGAATGCTTTATTTGAAAAATATCCAGAATCTGAAGTAGCGGAATTATTACGCTTGCTTCTTGGAGAGAACGGCATTTATAAGGTTGCCACCCTTCCGGAAAAGTTTGCTCTCCACCATGCCTACCCCAACCCATTCAATCCTGTTACAACGATTAGATTCGACATTCCTGAAATGAGTAATGTAAAACTTGTCATTTACGATTTACTTGGTCGTGAGGTGGTTCGGTTGATAGACGATAGAAGGGTGGCTGGTAAGTACAACACAATATGGGATGGTAAGAATAATAGAGGCAAATCAGTTGCTTCTGGGTTGTATATCTA
>JACNLN010000193.1 GCA_014381485.1 Fidelibacterota bacterium | reverse complement strand
TATACCATTATTAAAATAGCTACTCCAATATTATGAATTACTGCGAAACTTAAGTTAATAATACATAATCTTTAATATCTGTACCATAAAATTTTTGTGATCGGGAAAACTATCCTTCACATTGACACCATTCATGAAATTTTACCGATTTTCTTGATTAATGGATTAATAAGTTTAAACATTCACCTCATCAACCTGTTCAGGTGGCAGATATTTTTGTGCATACTTATCGTATATTTTTTCTCTGACAAAGATATCAAAAAGATCAGCATCAATATGAGTATCCGCTTTCATGAAACCCATTATACGCATAGCCTGAGAAAGATTTTTTCCCTTCTTGTAGGGTCTGTCACTGGCAGTGAGAGCTTCGAAAATATCGGCAATAACCATCATCCTTGCCTGAATGGACATCTCATCCCTGTTCAATCCTTTTGGATATCCGGTACCGTCCAGTTTTTCGTGATGCCCTCCTGCGTACTCTGGTACATTCCTGAGATGCTTTGGATAAGGAAGTTGCTCGAGCATCTTGATGGTCACTACGATGTGATCGTTGATAACCTGCCGCTCTTCTGGTGTTAGAGTACCACGGACGATGCAGAGATTATAAACTTCGTCCTTAGAGAGAAAATCTCTCACTTTATCATTTTCTTCCCAGTGATATTTTGCAATCTTCTTTACCCTCTCCTTTTTATCCGGTGACATAAATTCTCCACCAATATTTACGCTTTTCAGAAATTCCAAATCATCGTCCAGCTGCTGAATTCGACTTCGATATCCTTTTCTCAACTTTTTCAAGGTTTCTTTTTTCTCCATTTCATTCAAAGACGAATCGGATTCCAGTTTCAACCGCTTCTTAATAAAACGGATTTCCTCATCCCGTTTTAAAATTTCAAAACGAGTAGCAACCGTATGGATTCGGTCATAAATGGTTTCCAGTTTTGTAGCTTTATCTACTACATATTCCGGAGTGGCAACTTTTCCTGCATCGTGCAGCCACGCTGCAATTTTTAACTCATACATCTGCTTATCATCAAAATGAATATCCGCAAAGGGACCATCTTTTATATTGTTTACCGCCTCTGCTAACATCATAGTGATTTCCGGAACACGCTGACAATGTCCACCCGTGTAGGAAGATTTTTCATCTATAGCAGAAGCAATGAGTTTGATAAACGACTCAAAGAGATTTTCTAAGTCCTTAATTAATATTTTATTGGTAATAGCAACAGCTGCCTGACTCGCCAGAGCTTCCACAACTTCCACGGCAGTGGAAAAGGGGGTGATCTCACCTGTTTTAAGATCTTTCGCATTCAATAGTTGGAGTACACCAATAATTTTATCCTCATGATTTTTCATAGGAACCGTCAGAAACGATTTCGACCGATAACCATGCCGTTTATCAAATCCCTTTGTACCTGTAAAATCGAACCCCTCCACCTCATAGGCATCTTCGATATTCAAAGTTTTTCCAGTTAAAGCAGCATAAGCACAAATATTGTGATAATTAGGTTCCCCTGTGTCAGGAAGGTACAATTTCACGGGATAAATCGTATCGGGAACAGGTTCAGGAGCCGTTCCTCCATAGTGAATTCCAAGTGAATCTGTCATCATAATTTCATATTTCAATCGTTTATCTTCCGTCATCATATAGAGAGTGCCTCCATCGGCTGAAGATATCCTTTTGGCTTCAATAAGAATAATTTCTAACAGTTTGTTCATATCTTTTTCTTTAGAAAGAGCTACTCCAATATCTGCCAGATTACGGATCTGACCTTCCAGTTCGTTGATGTATTCCTTAATCCCGGCAGGTACCGACTTCAAAAGATTATCAATTTCCTCGCGGGATAAAGAAAATGTTTTCCCTTCAGGTATGCTGTTGTTATTCATGATTCATCCCTACTTATTTTGGTGAAAGCTACCCAATCAGGTGGTATTATACAAAAAGTTAATCCCAACTGTTAATAATATCAATCAGATCCACTACACGGTTGGAATATCCCCATTCGTTGTCATACCAGTTCAGGGTCTTTGCCATGTTTCCTTCAATAACCTTTGTGTAGGGAGCATCAAAGATAGAGGAGTGAGGATTCCCGATGATGTCTGTGGAAACAACCGGCATGGTGGAATATTCAAGAACATTTTTTAATGATTCAGAATTAGATGCTTTGTATACCGCATCATTAATTTCATCTGGTGTTGCATCTTTACCAAGAGTAATTACGAAATCCACGACTGACCCATCGGGGACGGGAACTCTCATAGCGATTCCATCCAGTTTACCAGCCAGTTCCGGGAGCACTTTTCCCACTGCCTTCGCTGCACCGGTGGTGGTTGGAATGACATTCTCTGCAGCTGCTCTGCTCCGGCGCCAGTCTGAGTGAGGAACGTCCGCCAGTCTCTGGTCATTTGTATAAGCATGAATTGTATTTATGACACCATTCACTATCCCAAAATTCTCATGAATGACTTTCGCCATGGGAGCCAGACAGTTAGTCGTACAACTTGCATTGGAAATAATTCGATGTTCAGGTTTCAACTTATCATCATTTACCCCGATTACAACGGTATAATCAATCTCATCTTTGGCAGGAACGGTGAGAATTACGCGATCTGCTCCGGCATCAAGATGGGATTGTAATTCAGCACGCTTCCGAAATCGGCCAGTCGCTTCGATAACGACATTCACAGCAAGTTCCTGCCATGGAAGCTGTTCCGGTTCACGGACAGCCAGCATTTTCACTTTGTGACGAGATGTCTGAAGAATATCTCCTTCTATCTTCACATCATCAGGAAAGCGACCCATTACCGTGTCATATTTCAGCAAATAAACTAACGCATCGTTGTCAGCAATATCGTTAATGGCTACAACATCAATATCTTCCCGTTGATTTAGTATCCGGAAAACCGATCGTCCAATCCTTCCAAACCCGCTAATAGCTACTCTCATAATGTGACCTCCTTCCCATTTTCCAGACAGCAATAACTATCGATTAATTCTAATATCCTCTTGGAAAATCCCCAGCCGTTGTCATACCAGCAAACAGTCTTTAAAAGGGATTTCGCTGTAATTATGGTTGCTTTGGCATCAAAGATCATAGATTCACTGACCCCAATGACATCGCTGGAAACGATAGGATCTTCGGTGTACCCAACAATATTTGCAAGAACTCCTTCAGAAGCTTCTTTTACAACCTGATTGACTTCCTCTACTGCAGGTACTTTTTCTAATTCAGTGGTCAAATCAACAGCCGAACCATCGGGAACGGGAACATTAAAGGCGATGCCATCAATTTTCCCTTTAAACTTTGGCATGAGGGATTCCACAATAGCAGGGGATGGTGTCATGTTAGGAATAATATTTTCCACCGCTGAGCGACTTCTCCGAAAATCTGATCGGGTAGCATCCGCAAGGGGCTGGTCGGCAGTATAGGCATGAACAGTTGTCATGAGAGCTCGTTTGACACCAAAATGTTCATCGAGAATTTTGAGCATCAACGCCAGCACCTGTGTTGTGGAAGAAGTGGCGGAAATCACCTTATCTTCGAGGGAGATTTCCTTTTCATTTATCCCCATAATTACAACACGATCCACCTTGTCTTCAGGAGGGGTTGTTACAAATACCCTTTTTGCTCCACCCTGGATGTGACCACTGAGATCTGAATATTTCAGGAATTTTCCCGTAGCATCAATGACGACATCTACATCGAAGGCATCCCATGGAATTTCAGCTGGAGAGGTGGTACCTTGCAGCAGGCGAATCCTGTGATTGTCATAGGTGAGATAATTCCCGTCCAGCTGGATATCATCTTCCATAGGACCGTGTACAGAATCCCGCATCAGAAGGTAATAGAGGGATTCAGCTTCAGCCAGATCACTGATAGCTACAAATTGGAATCGAGAATCCCGGTATCCAATTCTGAAAATATTACGCCCGATACGACCAAATCCAAAAAGACCAATTCGAATTGGGTTTGTCATTTATATTATTCTCCTTATAAATTGAAATTTCTTCGGGGAAATTACATCTTTTTTAGTAGAATAAAAAGAGGGTACAATGAAAA
>JACNLN010000068.1 GCA_014381485.1 Fidelibacterota bacterium | reverse complement strand
CCTTTTCAGATACGACTCATAAATTCATAAATCACTTTGTAGCCCCGCCCTGAAGGACGGGGCTATGGATATGCACAATTTCGTTTCCTCAGAATGTAGCATTAAAACAGTTGATAATTAGAACAGAGCTATTACTTATTCTTCTTTCGATTGCAATTTTTCAATCTCAGCCTGAGTTAGTTTCCTCCACTCTCCAGATTGCAAATCTCCAGCACTAATGCCAGCAAAAGATTCCCTGTGCAAAGCCAGAACTTCATAACCCAGTGCAGAAAATATCCGTTTTACTTCCCGCTTCTTCCCATGTGTTAACAACACTCTAACTTCACATTTTTGACCGTTTTTACTCCATTCTAAATCACTGTTGTCCCCACAAACTTCTAAGATATTACCCTGACCAATCTCTTCATCACCGATACGAACACCTTTTTCAATTTTCCTAAGATCATCATTCAGAATAGGCTTATCAATGGTTATCCTGTAAATCTTTTCCACTCCAAACCGGGGATGTGTCAATTTATTGGCGAGAACACCATTATTAGTCAGCAGGATTGCACCTGTGGTATCTTTATCAAGCCGCCCCACGGGGAAAATTCTTTCGTTAATATCAACCAGATCCATAACTGTTTTTCGAGAATGAGTATCAGATACGGTGGAAATAACATCCGCCGGCTTATTAAGCAGAATAACGATATCCTCTTCAGGCTGGCATAGAGAACGTCCATCCAAACACACGTCATCATCACGATGGATTTCGATAAAAGGATTCAGAATTTTGATATTATTAGCTGTAACTCGACCAGCTTTGACTATCTGTTCACATTTTCTTCGGGAGGCAATACCACAATGGGCTAAATATCTATTCAGTCGCATTATTAAATACGTCAGTGGGCGTGTGTTCTGATGTTAATTCCGATATGTCACGAATTTTTGGCAAATCGGATAGTGTTTCAAGACCAAATGATACAAGAAACGCATCTGTTACAGAATAAAGAAGGGGTCGTCCCGGACCATCAGAGCGACATTTGATTTTAATCAGATCCTTCTCCAGCAGAGTTTTTACCGAGCTCCCACTTTGAACGCCCCGGATGCTCTCAATTTCCATACGACTCACAGGACCTTTATATGCTATAATTGAAAGTACTTCAAGACTGGCACGCGTGAGGGAAGTTCTTCCCATTCGGGTGTGGAGACGTCGTATCCACGGATCAAATTCCGGTCTTGTTACAAGACGGTATCCTCTCGCTACCTTTTCGACAAAAAAAGGATTGCCATTTCTCTCATATCTTTTATTAATTAAAGAAATCACCTCCTGAAGCTTTGGAGCATCTCCATTAAAACAGATGTCAACCTTTGATTGGCGAAGAGGTTCAAGAGACGAAAAGAGCAATGCCTCAACGATTTGAATCTCTTCCTGCTGGAATGCCTCTTTAGCCATCAGGCTTCAATCCTTCCAAGGATAATATCTTCAAACACAGATTTTTGTTTCACTCGTATTTGTCCCTGGCGAATCATTTCAAGGATTGCCAAAAAAGTGGTGATAATCTTATGACGGGTATTGAGAGACGGTAAAATTTCCGAAAATAAAAGTTGACTCCGATCCACAAATTTCGCCAGTAAAAACGAAATCTGTTCCTGGATATGAATCTCTTCCCTCTCTACCTCATATGGAAGTTCCTGTGGCATTTGATCTAGGAGAGTTTTAAAGGTTTGAACCAGTTTATACAAGGATATCTCTTCAAGATAAAAGGAAGGCTCCTCACCAACGGTCTCTACTTCAGCAGATATCATTCTTGAATGACACAGATCGTGTTCACGAGCCAATGCAGATAAATTCTCTGCAGCTTCTTTGAATTGCTGATATTCAAGCAACCGTCTTACCAGCTTCGTTCGCGGATCTTCAAACTCTTCCTCGCCTTCACCTATGAGTTGAGGCAGCAACATCCTGACTTTAATTCGCATCAGGGTCGCTGCCATCACAATAAATTCTCCGGATACAGAAACGTTTAATCCCTGAAGGGTAACCAGATATTCCTGATATTCTTTTGCAATTCGGGCAATGGGGATATCCATAATGTCCAGTTCATCTCTTTTGATGAAAAATAGAAGCAAATCAAGAGGACCCTGGAAATTATCCAGTTGAATATTATAACTCATGATTGCCAGTAGTTGAGACCGACGTTTTTCCTTGCTTTTTTGAGATATGTGACAGCCACATCACGAGCTTTTTCCGCCCCTTCCTGCATCGTTTTTAACACGTAATCTTTATCCTTAAGAAGTGTCTGTCTTTTTTCACGATGTGAGGTAAAATAATTCCAGATGATATCAATCAACTCCTTTTTTACATCGTTATATCTTAGTCCCGGAGTCAGAAATCTCTGCCTTAATTTTTCCTGACCTGAATCATCTAGAAATAGAGAATACATCTGGTATAAAATACTACTATCGGGATTTTTCGATTCTTCCACTGGGGTTGCATCAGTAACGATACCCATAACTCCTTTTACCAAATCATCTTTATCGGAAAAAATGTCAATAGTGTTTTTATAGGATTTCGACATTTTTTCCCCATTGGTTCCTGGGATTAAACCAAAATCCTCTTCGATCAGCGGTTCGGGAATCACAAAGGTTTCACCAAAAGTAGCGTTAAAACGAATAGCAATATCCCTTGCCATTTCCAGATGTTGTTTCTGGTCCTTACCCACAGGGACTACTTCACCCCCAAATAGCAGGATGTCCGCTGCCATTAACACCGGATAACTGAAAAGCCCATGACTTGGGACTACCCCCTTAGAAATCTTATCCTTGTATGAATGTGCCCGTTCCAATAGACCAACACTCGTTACAATACTGAGAATCCATGTCAATTCTGTGACTTCAGGAACATCAGATTGAACCCAGAAGACAGACTTATCAGGATCTAAACCCAGTGCTAAAAAATCACAGGCTGCATTGATGGTATCTCTTTGTAACTGATCGCTATTGTTCATTGATGTTAAAGCGTGATAATTTACCAGAAAGCAAAAAAGTTCATTGTTTTCCTGATACTCAATCATCCGCTTCATCATCCCGAAATAATTGCCAAGATGAAGATTTCCTGACGGTTGTATTCCACTCAATACTCTTTTATTTTTCATACCAGTAACTTTCTTCAAATTAATCCATATATAAATAAGGACGCCAGGCTGATTGACTCCTTTTTACATATTGCTGGATATAATAAATCCGATTTGGTTTTTGAGGACGTCGTATCAGGGGCATTTTCGCCTCCTCAGGAAGCCGATTTCCCTTTTTGTTGTTGCAGACGTGACAGCAGCAGACAAGGTTCTCCCAGATATCCTTACCCCCCAGTTCTTTGGGGATTACATGATCCAAAGTCATAGGTACACTTTTTCGTCCACAATATTGACATTGATGTCGATCTCGCTTTAAAATATTTTTTCTTGAGAGGATAATATCATTATTCTTAATGTTTATGTATCGATCCAATTTTATTACACTGGGAAGTTGTAATGTAACCGAAGGAGAGTGGACAAACTCTCGATAATTTTCAATGACTGATACTTTACCGAGATATTCCAAACAAATAGCTCTTTTGGCAGTGCAAATCAACAGAGGTTGATAGTTTTGATTCAAAACAAGAACCTCTCGATTTAAAATACTATTTCCGTTTCGCTTTAAATGTCTCAATTGCAATATCCTTCAATACTTTTCACAGAATAAAGATTCTGGTAAAGTTGCTTATTAAATCCAGGGGAAAATTTATTGAAATTTTCTGTTTTTACAAAACCTGAGCTATGGATAAACTCACTTTCGCCCAAAGATAATGCTACATGGTCCACATTACCTCCTTCATCACTGAAAAAAATGAGATCTCCCCCCTGTATATCGGAAAGTTCAATTTCTTTAAATCCATAAAATTGTACCTGTTGTTGGGCATCCCTGGGAAGTTCAATGCCTCCGGCTCTCATAATCGTCTGGATAAAGCCTGAACAATCAAATCCCTTCGGTGTTTTACCGCCCCAAACGTATGGAATCCCGAGAAAACGCTTTGATTCTGTCATAAGAAATGTACGTATATCCTTACCAACTTCCTCTTTAATAACAGCATTTGTCCAACCAAGTTTTCCGTCAGGAAGTATCACGTAATACCAGTTATTCTCTTTTTCGGATATTTTCAACACATTTCCATATACAATACCCCTTATAACGGTTGAAGACTCATTTTGGTCCTCATAAACGGCACCAAAGAGATCATCTATCACAATTTCAGTCTTACAACTCACGTATGCTTCAGCTCCTTCTGCAACAAAAAAATTACGAATCCAACCTTCATAACCATCCCATTGCCTGATGTTTAACCATTTCCCCTGTTCACCGAAAACCATCAACGTCTCACCAAGTAGCGCTTGTGTCACCACACTGGACTTAAAATCGGGCTTTTCATAGACGTTGGCAACAGATACATTCGTGTAACTTTCCTTTTTCATCTCTTAAATCCTAAAATAAAACTATGAGAATTTATTTTTACCTTGTTCCTTAATCAAGTTAAAAGCTTTAATCCTCAATCGATAAAATAAATGACGCAAAATATTAGTTTTACACAATCCGCAAACTGATGGACATTTCGTGTCGTTTATTATTTCCCAAAACAGAACAATCACCCCTGCCCCGTGAAATGTTTACTCAATAGGGAAGCATAACCGTATCGGGGCAAAGAATAGCCTATCCCGATTTGTCGGAAACCGATATTGAAGCATATTTCACCGGGGAATGATTTTTATTCTGGATTTTGAGTATTGTGTTTTTTATTAATTTTTTAGGAGTACAATGATGAAACAGCCCGCCCCGACTCGTCGGGGAAGTGTAATCATTGTGAAACGTTAAGTTGGCAGATAAAAATCTGTTGTATTTTAGGAAATCTCAAACAACGTAATAAAAATAACTGTAGTTTAAAAATGATTTCTCCCGAAGTGTCGGGATCCATCATTTTACTCCAAAAAACTTTTAAAATTCTATCCGACAAAAAACTGAATGATTACTATTTGGGGGGTGGTCATTTTCCTTGTTATTCCATTTTTAAAACAGTAGTTTTTATTATCTTTGACAGTTCGGTTCTGGGAGGGAAACCCGTGAAAGTCGGGTACTGCCCCGCAACTGTGATCGCTTTAGAGCTTCCAATCCCAACACATTGGGAGAGCCATTGTCCCGCTAAAGGCGGGATGAGAAGGCGGAAGTAATCCAAATTGTCTATCCTCACTATGTGATGGACGGAAAAGGCGTAAGTCAGGAAACCTGCAAAACCGAAATTCTCGTAATTACTCTCGAGGGAGGAGGAGAGGATCATGAAAACACTCCGCAAATTCATTTCAATCTTTTCACTTATAGTCTGGCTCCATTACGGAACCATTCATTCAAACTCTTTATTGATCACAGGTCAGGTAACGGATCAGACTGGCAGACCTATTCCCTATGCAGAAGTATTTGTCCCCAAAGAAGAAATCGGAACAACCACAAATAGAGATGGCCTATTCGTACTAAAAATATCAAAAGGAGAACAGATAACGTTAAAGATCAAACATTCCGCTTATAATCCCCTGGTTCTGGATCTGGCAGACAAAAATGATTTTATTACAATCAAACTCAAACAAAAGGTCTATCAGTTTAACCCCGTCACTATTGAAGGAAATCTATATGCCAAGGAGAAACTATCACTTCCTGTCAGTCATCAATTAATCTCCATTAACGATTTTCCAAATTCAGGTAACAGTATTGCAGAAAAACTTGATCGTTTTGGAATTCAACTCAAAGATTACGGTGGAGCAGCTGGACTAAAAACCATCGCTTCCCCCACAGGTTATGGTGAACATATCCTGGTGATGATCGAAAGCATTCCACTCAATTCACCTCAAAATGGAGGGGTTGATTTCAGTGTTTTACCAAGAGAGCTCTTTAGTCACGGTGAATTTTACTGGGGACACGGATCTTCTCTTTATGGATCGAATGCTGTTGGGGGCACTCTCAACCTGATGGTTAATCAGAAACAATCCTCCAGTTTCAGCCTTTCTTCTGGCTCCTTCGGTGAAGCGGGAACCAGCGGAAAGATCTCTACAATGTTGGGACCCGCGAAAATTTCACTTTATGGAAATAACTATAAAAATCAAGGAAACTTTCGTGAAAATAATCACTTTTACCAAACATCCTTTGGAGGTCAAGTTCAACTCCCCTTAACCCAATTATGGTCTCTTTCATTTTTCACATTAAACAGTAACACTGAGCGAGGTGTATCTGGATCTGTACAGTGGCCATCACCTAACGCTCAAAAAGACAATCTACAGGGAATTCATCTGGCATCACTCCGGGGCATTTCCTATTTCGGACAAACGGAAATCCATATAGGTACACTTTCTTCAGATGAACACTATGTTGACCCTGACTGGATGACCAACACTCGTCATCGCACCTCATCACATCAACTCCGAACCATCCACAGATTCCCACAATGGAAAATATTCAGAAATACATTGACGCTGGAAACAGTACGACATCATATAAATAGCGATGACACCGGAATTCACCAACGCTCTCGTTCTGCTTTCGGATTATTGAATCAATTAACGGTGCAACGCTATCTCTCATTATTTACTTGTATTCGAATGGATTTGTCAAGAGAATCCAAACCTGTAACTTCTGGAAGTATTGCTCTTATATGGAAACCTGAAAAAAGACTCATTAAATCTATTCTGATAAATAGCGGTACCAGTTATCGCGAACCTACATTTAACGAACTGTACTGGCAGGATCCGTGGGGATCTACAGGCAATCCAGATCTCAAACCGGAAAATGGTACCTCAATGGATTTTGCTGTCAGGATAGATCCCCTGCAGTCTTCCGCTGTTGAAGTTGAAATGAGAGGATATCACTTTTATACAAAAAACCTGATCCAATGGACAGAAATTGAACCCTTGGTTTATTCACCAAAAAACCTTTCAGAGTCTGTATCCTACGGAAGCTCGGTAAAAATGATCATTTCTCCCCGCACAATTCCTGTAACCCTGACGATTATGACTGATCAAAACAAAAGTCGGGTTCTCTCAAAGGAAGATGGATATGGGAAAAGGTTGCTTTATGTCCCTGCTGTTTCCCACTGGGCTGAAATCAGTTATCAATTTGGATCCATAAAAGGAAATGTCTCATACAGATTCCTTGGTAAGAGATTATATAGCTACAATTCAGGGGGAATCCTGAATCCGTATGATCGGCTTGATCTATCTATTCGCATTGGCGGTCCGAAACTTTTCTGGTTTCGGCCAAATTTGGATTTTGGAGTAAGAAATCTTCAGGACCGGAAACAGGAATCGGTGCATGGTTATCCTGAGCCGGGAAGAACTTATTTCGCAAAGATATCAACTGAAATTTCTAATCCAAAAAATTCCATTGAATAGTAATATAAAACAATCGCCCGGGTGATGGCAATAACGGCGTGGTGGAAAGAGTCAATTGCTCATCTTCAAACGTACTTTCCAACAGGCTTCGGAACGCATATAGAATATTTATCATCGTGTAGGAAATTTCAAAGTTGGAGATGACCCCTTTGAACTCCGCATTCAAGACGCCAGCGGCATTTTGTAAATCGATATCCCTGTAGCTGTTATATCCCGCATAAACCACAGGGTCCCAGATATAACTGTTCCGTCCAATCCAAAAATTTGACCAAATCCTGATCCTTGCATCCAGATGGTGCTGGAACAGGTACTCCTGAAATGTGAGAGAGACAGTTCCCTGATGCTGTACACCACTCCCCCACCCTTCCTTATTATTTATAATACTGATACCATCTGTAGTAAGCCACCAGTTCCGGAAATAATTAAGTTTTCCATGCAAGGTGATTCCCTGGATTGCATCAGAGGATTTCTTTGTAAGCACGATATTTGAATCGGAAAGTTCAGAATAGAAATAGTGAGGAGCTACTCTTGAATAGAAAATTTCTGCTTTCAACATACTGCGGTTAGATTGTTTATGAATCCCCAATTTAGCCACTGTCTGCTTCTCACTGATGGCAGATTCATCCGGAGTAAATCCTCCCATCTTTAAGTTCGTCATCTGAAGTGGGGTAGCACTTAATGTATGATCAATATCAAAAAAGAATGTGAACCATGGAGTCACCCAATCTCCTGAGACGTGATAGATGAAGCCGACCTCATTTGGCTGAATAAACCCAATTCCTGAAGAAATCTGACATCCCAAATTATCTGACGATTGTTTCATTCCAAACGAGATTACACCTTCTATCCCGTTTGAAGATCCAAGACTATTCGAACTGAGAGCTGAATATTTAATGATTGCATTACCCAACAAAGACTTCCTCTCATCAAGATGATATTCAAACCCACTCTGAGACCAATACGATAATAAGTCTACAGACCAACCCGAATTATCACCGTAACTTTTTAGCTTTAGTCGTTGTGAAAAGGCAGAAAGATTTTGAAAAATTTGAAGGGATTCTCCTTCCTTTTGATAGCTCACTCCATTTGCGAAGATACGATCCTGTCGAGCGAATCCCTTTTCCCATACAAGAAGAGATAAAGTAGGAATTGCGTCTGTTGTTTTGTAATACGCTGAACCGATATTCCATTCCGCACCATCTTTTTGAGGAAGTTTGATATGGATCTTATAATTCTGCTGAACAGTACCACCATAATTTTCAACGGGACCTGTTAAACCATACTGGTCCTCAAAATTTCGCTTCAATGCCTGAAGGCTATAGTTCTTTCCACCGATATTGTGGAAATTTACGTCAAACGCAAACTCATCCAGATAGTAATCTCCTTTACGGTACCAGATGGAACTTTCAATTCCTGACTCTTTCTCACTTCTCTCTGAATTATTCCCAAATGGAAATTCGTATCTTGGTATCCAGTTGGAGAAGGTACCATCAAAAGTACGTGGATTGTCGTAAGCATCTTCCCACCAGCCCAAGAAACCATACCGGTGATAAATCCCGTTCTGTCCACTCCAGTCAAAGGGAAGGTAACCTTTGCTCTCAGATACTTGAGAAAAGGTGAATGATATCAAAATAGGGAGGATAGTAAACAAAAACTTCATATAGTCTCTTAAAACTTATTCATACCCCCGTGATTATGAAAGGTTTTATAGCGTGAGTCCACTCCGAAAGATATTTATGCCCATTTTTCTATTTTATTACGAAAACCATTAAAATGGTTATTTATCTTGTATGTTATTGTTAACCCACGACTTAAGTCGTGGGTTACTTTGCACCAAAAAAAACATCAAGAACCGTTTCAACGGTTTTTTTCATCAATTAATTACCTTTCGGGAGTGGATTCATAACGCTAATAATCCATCCCTGTAACACTTTGTCCAATCAGATTACTTTATTCTGAAAATGTACTTAATTCTTGTTCCTAATCAATTCTTGAAAATACACGCGGCAGAACCATAAAAAAAATGATGGCGTTTGATATCTGGTGCAATACTGTAAATCCAATACCAGAAAGATAAAGTACCATCGTCTGTTTCCATTCAAACCCTGCAGCCACGGGATAGCTCAATGTTGTCAAAGAATCGTATACAAACGTCAGAACAGCTCCAATTGTCCCAAGAAATATCATTTTAGTCAGAGTCCAGTTGCGAATTTTTAAGACATACTGCAGTAAACCACCTGCCAGTCCAACTATTGCCATAGACACAATCTGAGCAATCAGCAGAGGTAAAAATAGGAGTCCCGAGCCCATCGGATTCAAAGTACTAAAAACAAACTCTGCCAGAATTCCCACAATGATTCCCCAACTGACCCCCAGGTACACTCCGGAGATAAAAACGATAGCAGTGATTAGTTCTATATTAGGAACAAGAATTAACGCATATCCCGATCCCACAGCTAACGCTGTGAACATCGCAGCTTTTGCCAAATTTGTTGTAGATGTCCCACGATAGTTAAGTCTTTCAGAGTTGTCCATAAAAATGTCTACCGAATGGCCTGAAATGGACTAAAGATGATTACTTCTTTTTACCTTTAAAAAGAGGCACACTAAAGTAGTTTCGCAGACTGGTCCAATCGCCCTCTTCCACATCTTCATTGATGATCTGCTCAAATAAATTCACTCTGGTGTCCAGATAATCTATATGCTGGAGTAACAAAGCCTCTTTGAGCTTCGGTTTTGATGAGTATCTTCTATCATAGATACCTTCGTGAGTAGCAATTAGATGTTCAACTTTTGTTAACAGATCGTTAGGAAAATTTTCAATCTTTCTTGTCCCTTCACGAACCATATCGCGACTAAGGTAAGTATGTCCAAGGAAATTTCCCTCATCAGTAAATGATGGAATGAGAGAATCAGATAGCTCTTTTACCTTTCCGATGGCATGTAGAAATATCCCTGCCAGCAACAGGTCAACATCAGCATTGTAATGCTTAGCCAGTGTAATTCCCACTTTTGCCAGGGAGAGAATATGCTCCAGATATCCCGAACGGTAGGGATAATGTCTGGATATGGAAGCGGGCAGGGTCATCAACATTTTCTTATTTCCCCGATATAAATCTGATATCAACTGTTTTAAATAAGGATTTTTTATATTTTTGATGATGTTACCAATATCAGCCCACATTTTTGCTGGATCATTTGGGGAAGTAGGTACTAATTCCTCTTCTTTAAACCCATATCTACTGTATCTCGCGGGGGTAACCTTGTTAAGGCGACCAATAACAACCTGAAGTTTATCCTGATAAGATTCCACCCGCCCTCGAACTGCCAGGGGATCACCTTTTTTGAACTTGCCGGAAAATTCTTCTGCCCGATCCCACACTTTAGCTCCAACCTCACCCGTCTTATCCTGGATTACTAAATCGAGATAGAGCTCTCCCGCTCGAGTTGTCCGTAGTTGTTTTACTTTACAAAGGTAAAATCCCTGTATATCCATATTCACTTTGAATTTATCGATGTATATGATCTTCTTCATGATGAAGTGAATTAACGATTTCCTCAGGAAAATGTCAAGAGGAACTACAAAAAAATAAACCCTCTTATTGCTTAAGAACTAATCAACCACTAAATTGATATATAAAGATGAACAAATCGAAACAGAGATATTCATTGATGAATCACACCTCCGATATTGGTGTAGAAGTGACAGGAGAGAACTTTTCAAAACTGATGGAAAATGGTGCTTTTGCCCTCTTCGACCTGATTACTGACCTATCCACCGTTGATCCAACTTATCAGGAAACGATCAATATTCCTGAAGAAAATGCCGAAGATCAATTCAGAACCTGGCTGGAAAAACTTTTACTTTTACACAATATTGATAGTTATCTTCTTACTAAATTTGAGGTAAATATTAATCCAGATGGAAAAATCGTCGGGAATGTTTGGGGAGAACAATACAAAGCTGAAAAACATACTCTCTTTTCAGAAATCAAAGCAATCACTTATCACCAATTTCAGGTAATTCAAACAGAACAGGGGTGGTCAGCCAGTTTCATCCTTGACGTATAACGATGCAGTCACTTAACAAGATCACAGATTATATCTGGGAACTTCCCAAAACAGGAAAGATGAAAGTTCCCGGACGGATTTATGCCAGTAAACAGCTGATTGATGAAATCATTCAAGACCCGTGCCTTGAGCAGGTACGGAACGTTGCCTATCTCCCGGGAATTGTAAAATATTCTCTGGCTATGCCTGACATTCACTGGGGATACGGATTTCCCATTGGCGGAGTCGCTGCTATGGATTTTGACGAGGGAGTCATTTCTCCGGGTGGAGTTGGATATGACATCAACTGCGGTGTTCGAATGATCCTCACCGATTTGAAATATGATCAAATCAAAGACAAAATCCGTCCCTTGCTTGCCCAGTTGTTTCGAGATATTCCCACAGGTGTGGGATCAAAAGGAGCAATTCCAGATCTGAGTAAAAATCAATTGCATCAGATTCTGACGAACGGATCTGAATATGCCGTGAAAATGGGGTACGGTAACTGGCAGGATGTGGAACATATAGAAGAAAAAGGATGTCTGGCAGGAGCCGATCCCTCTTATGTCAGCGAGTATGCAAAACAGCGGGGAAAGAAACAGATGGGAACGCTTGGGTCCGGAAATCACTTTCTCGAAATTGGATATGCAGAAGAAATTTTTCTTCCGAAGGAAGCTGATGTATTTCATTTAGAAGAAAACCAGGTTGCCCTTACTATTCATACTGGATCCCGGGGATTGGGATACCAGATCTGTGATGATTACCTGAAAACTACCCAACGAGCAGCAGAAAAATATAACATTCCCCTTCCTGACCGTCAGCTCGCCTGCGCTCCCATTCAGTCCCCGGAAGGAAAAACTTACCTTGGAGCCATGCGATGTGCAGCGAATTTTGCTTTTTGCAATCGGCAGGTTATTAAACACCTCGCTGAAGAGGCTTTTATGAAAGCTCTTTCGATTTCTCCCAAAGAACTCAATATGCGAACCGTGTACGATATCTGTCACAATATCGCCAAAATCGAAAAACATACCGTAGATGGGAAGGAAACAACCGTTTGTGTTCACCGAAAGGGGGCAACCCGGGCATTCGGTCCCCATCATCCTGATCTGCCACTAACATACAAATCCATTGGTCAGCCTGTTTTTGTCCCGGGAGATATGGGACGATATTCCTACCTCTGCATCGGGACTGAAAACGCTATGAAAGAGACGTTTGGGTCATCCTGTCATGGAGCGGGTCGGATGATGAGTCGGAAAAAATCCAGTAAAGTGAGCCGATCTATGGATATGTTCGCTGAATTAAAATCCCGAGGAGTAGAGATTATCGCCCGGGGAAAACGGACTATCGCAGAAGAGATGCCTCACGCCTATAAAGATGTGGCGAATGTGGTGAATTCTATGGAAGGAGCAGGGATTGTCAAAAATGTGGCAAAGTTTAAACCTGTTGGTGTAATTAAAGGCTAATATTCCCCCAACAAATTACAGACTACAAATTTTTTAATAATTCTTTTCTAAGTTCTAATACTACCTTCACATAATTTTCCGAGGGATTGTAGGAAATGATTGATTTCCAATTGGGACTGTTTTTTGAGAAATCACGGCTACCGCTATCATATCCATGTTTAAGAAGATAATTAGCAACACTGGCTAACACATCAGACCAATTTTGAGGATCAATTATCCCATCATTATTAAAATCCACCGCATATCCATTATAACTGGACGGAAGGAATTGTCCATATCCAAAAGCACCAGCATAAGAACCAAAAACCGTCAAAGGTGAAATATGATTAAAATAACAATATTTTAAAAATTCTGTCATCTCTTTCACTGCCCACTTTTCCTTTCTTGGAATTCTGTGTGCAACCGTGTGAAGCGCATTAAAAACAAGGTACTGCTTTTCATTACCTCCATATTTACTTTCTATGCCAACAATACTGACAAGCATCAGAGGGTCAACGTTATAGTAGTCAGTAATATTATCGATGAGAGCTCTGTGTTTCCAGTAGAATCTTTTCCCACCTGAAATCCTCTCTTCCGTGATAAATATCTTTCTGTACTCCTCGTAGGGCAGTTGTTCTTTTGGATGATTCCATCGGAATTCTATTTCATCATCAATTTGAATATCCAGGTGTGAAAAAACCTGACTTACATATTTCGCAGGGATTCCTTCAATTTGAAGCTTTTCCACCACTTCAGAATAAATCTCTTTCGCCAGATCATTTTGAGCTATCTTTTCCACAAGACTCTTTTTCACAAAAGTTGTCCATTCAAGTTGCCGGTGTTGGGCACCAACCATTCCAACCATCACAAGAAATAATCTAATATAACTACAAGCCTTCCTCATAGTTGACTCCTAATCAATATTTGTTCTTATGTAAGCTTTCAGTAAACCCGTTATGATGGAGACTAACTCCATTCAACAAAACCAGTTTGGTCACAATAGAGTGGGACGAAAACTGGTTTACTGAATATTTAAATCCAATGTAAATATCCGGTGGACCCATCTCCAATAATAGGAAGAAACAGTTGATGATAACTGGAAATGTTCATTGGTCGCATTGGAAAAATCCGGGATAAAGAGTGATGATTTTCCGAAGGATAAGACGATTTTATCCCGACATGTCGGGACGACAGTTTCTTTTGGTACTTTTCTTACGTTAAGAAAAGTACAGAAAAAGATGGAGTCGGTTGTTGCATTCATTATGAACATAGAGCTAAAACGTTTCTTTTCTCATAGAATAACAGTAGAACCCCAGTAAATAAAACGAGTCCACTGAATATTTACGTTCTTATCAATCTCACATCTCATAGATTTTTTATTTAACAGTAACAAGGTTTTAATCATCGGGATTTTGATTGATCTGCCTGAGATATATTAAACTCACATTTTACCCCGCATCCTGCACATCCGTCAGGCATTGTTTTGGACCCTTTCACATTACCAATCAAGTAGCGAGCCACCATAAGGATTGCAAATGCTACAACAACAAAAGTGAGGAGATAATCAATTACGATACCCAATTGAAAACACTCCCTAATTGAAACACAATAAATGCTAGAAGCCATGCAAGAGTAAAAGAATATCCAATTGAAAAAATGGTATACTTCCAACTGGCGGTTTCACGCTTTATAGCTGCCACAGTAGCCAGACACGGTGTATACAACAATGTAAATATGAGAAATCCCAGCGCCACGCGAGGCGTCATCCCGGAATGACGAAGGCTTTCAATAACCCCCCTACTTTCTTCGCTGACATTTTCACCAACTCCAAAGAGAACACCATAGGTCGACACCACGATTTCCTTAGCCACGAACCCGGAAAAAAGAGCCACTCCCTCCCGCCATGTAAATCCTAATGGCGCCACTAACGGTTCCAGTAATCTCCCAACCCTACCTATCCATCGCTGTTTCATCGTTTCAGCCATTTCAGCATACTGCAAATTTGTCAGTTCTTCATCGTATTGATACAATATGCTATTCCGTAGAGAATCTCTCTGACTTTGAAGCAACTGATACGACTCACTTTTTTCAAAAGGTATCATTGTGGAGGTATATTGAGATTCACCTATGGTTACCGATTCTTTAAACTTTTGTTCGATTTGAACCGTTTTTTGTTCTAACCAAATTCTTATCTCTTCCCTTTCTGTCGAGTAATCTCTGGAAAGTGTCACATTCCTGGGAAAATATCCCAGAGTCCAGATAATGATTGATCCTACCAGAATAACCGTCCCCATTTTCTGGATAAATACATATCCACGCTCCCAGGTGTGAAGTAAAAGCGAACGAACAGTCGGAAGTTGATATTGCGGCAGTTCCATCACAAAAGGTCTGGACATCCCGGTTAGAATTGTTTTGCTAAACAGTTTTCCAGAGGCAATAGCAATGACGATTCCAAACAGATACAATGAGAAGATAACCGTGGCTGCGTGGGTTGGAAAAAACGCCCCTGCCACCAGCACATAAACAGGCAAACGGGCTGAACAACTCATGAACGGGTTCAGAAGGATTGTCAGGATACGATCACGTCTCGTTTCCAGAATACGAGTCCCCATAATGGCTGGCACGTTACAGCCGAATCCCATCAGCAGGGGAATAAACGCCTTTCCATGCAACCCGATAGCGTGCATAATGCGATCCATAATGAAAGCTACGCGAGCCATATAACCCGAATCTTCAAAGAGAGTAATAATGAAGAATAAAATGAAAATATTCGGTAAAAAAATAGCTACGGCACCCACCCCGCCAATTACACCATCTACAAGTAAACTTGAAATCATACTTTCCGGTAACATCCCGTTTAAAATATTCATCAATCTTGTGACACCGTAATCAATCCAATCTGTTGGATAAGCCCCTATATCATAGGTAATCTTGAACATGATCCACATCATCAGGGCAAACACCGGTAGTCCGAGCCACCGGTTCGTTAGAATCTTATCTATTGAACGACTATAATCCCGGGGAGTAACTTTTGTTTCACGCACGCATTCCTGGATGGCTCCCTGGATAAATCCGTAGCGAGCGTGTGATATGATTGCACCACTGGTATCGTTATAGATAGTCTCAATATGTTGAATTGAGTCCTCAATGTTATTTATAATTATTTCGCTGTTTTTTATTTGTTTAAGTTTATTAATCGAAGTATCATCACGCTCTAAAAGTTTAATGGATTTCCATCGCAAACGATCCTCAGCGATAGATCTATTAGCTAGTTCTTCAGAGATAGCTTGAATTTCTTCTTCAATTTCATGGGGATAAGGTATTTGAATACGTCGTCTTTGTGGCGATTTGAGCGCTACATCATTGATGGTCGCCTTCAACTTATCTATACCAAATCCAGTACGTCCAACTACCGGGACAATGGCTACACCTAATAAGACACTTAACGTCTTTGTATCTATTTCAAGTCCCTTTTCTTCAGCTATATCCATCATATTAAGAGCAATGACCAACGGTGCTCCAAGTTCGATTAGCTGGGTTGACAGATACAAATTCCGTTGTAGATTAGAAGCATCTACAATGTCCAGTACCACATCGGGTGATTCATCAATGATGTAGTTGCGGGCTATAGTTTCTTCAAGAGAGTAAGATGATAAGGAATATGTACCTGGTAAATCTATGACCTGAAAAGAGTGATTCTGGTATGAAAGACGACCTTCTTTCCGCTCAACGGTTACACCGGGCCAGTTTCCTACACGCTGACGAGCACCCGTCAGTGCATTAAAAATTGTTGTTTTTCCACTATTGGGATTTCCCGCTATGGCTATGGTTAAATCAGCCATTCTACCATTGACAATAGGGTGAGTAGTGAATAACAATCAGTATTCAGTATCTGATTTCTTGTTTTTATTTCAATTAATGCGAACATTGTTTAGTCACTGTCGTTCGAGATTATATCCACACAGATTTTTGCTGCATCTTTCCGGCGAAGGGAAAGGTGATATCCCTTCACAATAAGTTCCATAGGATCCTGAAGAGGAGCAAATTTATCCAGTTCTACGGTATCATTCACAAGGATGCCCATTTCCATTAAGCGGATACGAAACCGTTCAATACCACCAATTTCCACAACCCGTGCTTTCTCACCCGGCTTTAAGTCACAAAGACGGGATTTATCTAAATTTTTGTCAGAGATGCGATGTCTGGGTATCACCTTCGATTTCGATTGAAACCTTTTCCTAACCATATATTCCCCACCATTTAAAACCCCCGGATTAATTTCCCCGAGGATTATGATTCTGAACAATCAGAACAGATACCAAACAATTGATGATTGTGTTTAAGTAAGGTATATCCGTACTGTTTTGCCACTTCCTCCTGGACCTGTTCAACTTTTCTACTGATGAATTCTTCAATCCGACCACACTTAACGCAAATTAAGTGATCGTGATGCTGCGATTCCAGTTTGTGCTCATATCGCCATTTTCCCTCTCCAATATCCATACGGTTCACAAATCCATACTTGTGCAGAAGATCCATCGTACGATAGACTGTAGCCCTGGATATATTTAGATTTTTCTTTTTCAGAGCAAAATATATTTCTTCAGATTCTCTATGTTCGTCTGATTTGAATACCTCTTCAAATACCAGGAGTCTCTGGGTAGTTAGTTTCAAGTGCTCCTTTTTTAGAAGTTCTTTAAATTGTTTTGTCATGATGTTACTCATATTTTCCATAATGAGACTCATTCTCAATAATAAATTAAATGAAATTATACGAAAAACAAAGGGGAAAAATTAAAATCTATAACTTTCTTAAATTAGCGTATTTCGCGATGAGTTTCTTCCGGATATTACCCCGAAAGTGAACGGTGATCTTCTGGTTTTCACCCGACCCATCTACGGCTAAGACCATCCCTTTACCGTACAATTTGTGTTCCACTTTATCTCCTCGTTGGAGATCATCAAATGCCGTGACCGTCCTGATCGGTTTCAGGGTATATCTATCGGAGCCTTTTACTTTGATTGACCGTCGGAGAATAGCCGATTGGAAAGTGATTCGTTCGATAAATTCATTAGGAATCTCTTGGAGGAACCGCGACGCAATACCAGTCCCGCCTACACCGCTGGACTTGCGTCGATTGGTGGCATAATGAAGATAGACTTTCTCTTTTGCCCTGGTGAGACCGACATAAAACAGGCGTCTCTCTTCTTCCAATTTATTTTTATCTTCCAAATTCCTTGAGTGTGGTAATAACCCATCTTCCATCCCGACAATAAAGACTACAGGAAATTCCAATCCTTTGGCACTATGGAGAGTCATTAATGTAACCGCATTGGATTTATTATCCCAATCATCAATATCGGTCAAGAGAGCCACTTCCTCCAAAAATTCACGTATTCCAGCTCCCTCTTCTCTCTCACAAAAATCGTGGATACCATTCACCAACTCTTGAATATTTTCAAGCCGCTCTGTCGCTTCCTTGGTCGCCTGCTCCTTGTAAAAACGAACCAGACCCAACTCATCCAATAAAACCGATACCAGTTCTGATGCAGAGAGTGAATCCCGAAGCTTCTGGTACTTTTTGATGGTCTGGTAGAATTCCACTAATCCTGCTACTTGCTTCCCCTTAAGACCCACCGCATCAGGGGTCTTTAAGGTGTCAAAAAGGGTTAATCCATGTTCCGAAGCATAATTCTCACACTTTTCAACAGTTTTAACCCCCACTCCCCTCGGAGGAAAGTTAATGACACGCTTTAAACTTATTCGATCCAGTGGATTAATGACCAACCGCAGGTAGGCTAATAAATCTTTCACTTCTTTTCGGGCATAGAATTTAATACCTCCCACAATGATATAGGCGATTCCCCGTCGGCGCAGACTCTCTTCAATAGATCGGCTTTGAGCATTAATCCGGTATAAAATAACGAGATTTCTGAAGGTTCTTTTGTTTAACATTATCTCCTTTTCCAGGAGCTCCATAACCCCCTCTGCCTCTTCCTGATCATCAAAGGTTTCCATCAGACCAATACTTTCACCCTCTCCCAGATCTGTCCACAGCGTCTTTGGAGCTCGATATTCATTGTTCTTTACCACAGCTGTGGCGGAAGAGAGAATAGTCTGAGTTGAACGGTAATTCTGCTCAAGGGTAAAAACTTTGCTTTCGGGAAAACTTTTCTTGAATTCAATAATATTTGAGATATCCGCTCCCCGCCAACCATAAATCGATTGATCATCATCACCTACTACACATAAATGTTTATTCTTTTCTGACAGCCACTTGATGAATTTAAACTGGGGATGATTTGTATCCTGGTATTCATCCACAAGGATATACTTAAAATGATTCTGGTATTTCTTTAAAACTGACGGCTTCTTTTCGAATAACCGCAGTGGAAACAGAAGAAGGTCATCAAAATCAAGAGCGTTATTCATTTTGAGGGTTGTTTCATACTCAGGATAAATCCTGATAACTGCATCGTCAAGAATAGAGGTAATATTCTCGTTCAAATCCTTCCAGTTTTCCATCCGGTTTTTCATCAGGCTAATCTTTGATCGAATGGCAGTAGAACTAACCTCATCTTTCTGAATTTCAAGAGATAACATTAGCGATTTTATAACAGTATCCTGATCATTATTATCGTAAATGGTAAAATCGGATGAAAATCCAAGAATGGAAATATCTTTCCGCAAAATACCAGCGCAGATGGAGTGAAATGTCCCAATATTGACTTTGACAGACGAAGTACCCAGAATGCGCTCCACCCGGTTTCTCATCTCATCTGCTGCTTTGTTTGTAAATGTCACTGCCAGAATATTCTCGGGTTCGTATCCAGCTTCTTGAATAAGATATGCAATCTTATGGGTTAGAACACGAGTTTTACCACTGCCCGCTCCGGCAAAGATGAGAACAGGACCGTCAACATATTCCACAGCTTCTTTCTGGACATTATTTAATTTTAATATACTCACGAATCCTCTTAGGTTTTTCGGTTATAAAAAATTATTACTTCCGACGATTTACCTGCCGACGTACTTCCTGAAATTTCCTCTTGGCGGAAATATGCTCCCTTTTCGTGCGAGAAAAAGTGTGTCTGCCATCACCATTAGCCACGAAATATAGATACTCCACATCAGAAGGATTTACCGCTGCCAGGATAGATTCTTCTCCAGGATTGTTGATGGGACCAGGAGGTAAGCCGTAGTAGAGATAAGTGTTATACGGTGATTCAATTTTCAAATCTTTATTTAAAAGCCGACGCGGACCATCTTCAATAATATATTGAATTGTCGGATCAGCCTGGAGTTTCATATGTTTCCTCAACCGATTATGATAAACAGCGCTAATTAACGGACGCTCCGAATCATAAATTGCCTCTCCCTCAATGATACTGGCTAACGTTAGTACCTCAAAATCCGTAAACTCAAACTGTGATGCAAGAACCGACAGGGAGTCATCGAAAAAAGCTAAACATTCAGATACCATCTTTTGAATGATGACTTCAGGTTCTTCATTTTCTTGGAAGTAATAAGTATCAGGGAAAAGATATCCTTCAAGAGATTCAACATTGATACCCATCGAATTGATAAAGTGATCATCTCTGCACAATCTGATGAATTCTTTCGAATTAATACCAACTGTTTCCTCAAAGATTATCGCAGTACTTTCAACCGTCAATCCTTCCGGGATGGTGACCCTTTTCACAATAGGATTTCCAATAACCAGTTGATGAATAATACTGTAATTTGTTTTTGCATTCTTTAGAGAAAAGACACCAGACTTGATGGATCTTTCATATCCCATCATTCTAGTTGCGAGAATAAACGGACTCACATGATCAATCACAGATTCTGATTTTAAAGTCGATGCAATATCGGAGAGGGTTGAGCCGTTTTTCACTGCTATTTTCACAACATCGTGTGGATTCGCTTGTGGCCATAACACCATAAGGCAGTAGAATATCACAATGGATATAACTGTCACTGAGACAACTACTCCAATGATATTATAAACATCTTTAAGCTGAAAATTAGGGGGCATTTTCGGGTGGCGAATATAATACTATTTTTAGTTTAAAACAATCAAAATTCCACATTCCATCGTCGGTAATTTGGCTTTGTATTCTTTGGTAAGCATCGTATATTTGCGACGGTCATGGCGAAGAAATCTCAAAAAAGTGGATTGCATCTGTTTGAAGGTTGGACTTTTACAAGAAAAAATTATTTGATTTTTGGTATTGGAGTTGTCGTTATTATAATTGGTTATATTGTGATGACAACAGGGGAAGTAAACAGTTTTCAATCTCTGACTCTGGCACCGATTTTGCTTTTTGTCGGGTATGTGGTCATTATTCCTATTGCGCTGATTTACAGGAAAAAGTCGAAAAAGTCTTTGGGATCGTAGTTCAGTTGGATAGAACGCCGGCCTGTCGAGCCGGAGGTCGAGGGTTCGAGTCCCTTCGGTCCCGCTACTTTGTTGAAAAAGTTGAATCGAACTGACCTCAATCGATTAATTCATTTAAATGGTTAGAACGTCCCGCCACAGGCGGGAAAG
>JACNLN010000178.1 GCA_014381485.1 Fidelibacterota bacterium | reverse complement strand
ACCCGATCCCGGACATAATTGGCAAACTCCACCGGGTCTTTATCCTCCCACTCTGCTGTATTGATGGGCTCACCAAATCTCAATTCCACGTATCCCGGATTAAGTCGCTTGGACTTTTTCTTCACAATATCCCTTGTACCACACATTGCTACAGGAACCACTGGCATTCCTAATTGGACCGCCAGAGCAAGTCCACCTTTTTTGAACTGGTGTATCTCACCATCAATACTTCTAGTCCCTTCTGGAAAAAGCATTATTGACCTTGGATGTTTTTGCAAGGACACCTTCGCCAGCTCAAGTGACTCTAAAGCCTTTTTGTGATTACTCCTGTCTACAAAAATATGTTTCGCCAGCACCATAGCCCAGCCCATTATCGGAATTTTTAACAGTTCAATTTTTGCAATAGAAACCAGCTGATAGGGAATCCCAGCCCAACTTAACGGAATATCCATGGCACTCTCATGATTTCCAGCAAAAAAATAGTGTTTTTTCGGTTCCAGGAACTCACGACCGATCACTCGATAAGATACACCCCCAGACCATAAAATAATAGAAGCCCAAATTCTAGCAATAAATCCAATTAATTTTCCACTCCAGTCAATTAGTCCGACAAGAAGACACAATATACCTAAAACCGTTGTCCAGAATAAAAGATTGATAAGCACAAAAAAAGCTCTTGCTGTCAATTATTCCCTCCTCAATTTGAGAATTGCAAACTGGTATTGAAAAAAACTTAAGCTGATTAATTCCTCAAGAGAGTCATCTGCATATAAGGTTGCAGTACATCAGGAATATTTACCGTTCCATCGTTGTTCTGATATGTCTCGAGAAGTGCAACCATAAGTCGAGCAGTGGCAACTCCAGACCCATTCAAAGTATGGATGAAGTTAACTCCACCGTTTTCTTTTCGATAACGGATATTAGCTCTACGAGCTTGAAACGCTTCAAAATTGCTGCAACTTGAAACCTCCAGCCATCTATTCTCCCCGGGTGCCCATACCTCAATATCGTAACATTTTGTAGATGCGAAACTGAGTTCACCTGTACATAATTCCATTACACGATAGTGTAAACCAAGAGCCTGAACTATGGATTCAGCATCCAAAATCAGGGATTCCAGTTCATCGTATGAGGATTCGGGAAGAACAAACTTGACCAACTCCACTTTATTGAATTGATGTACCCGTATCAAACCACGTGTCTCCTTTCCATAGGACCCAGCCTCTCGCCGAAAACAAGGAGAGAAAGCTACATACTTTTGTGGCAATTCCTCCTCAGATAAAATATCATCCCGATAAATATTGGTCACCGGAACCTCCGCTGTGGGAATTAAAAACATCTCCCCATCATCTATGTGGTACATATCTTCTTCAAGTTTTGGAAGCTGACCCGTGGCTTCTAATGTATGCCGAAGTGTAACAAATGGTGGATACAATTCCTCGTAATTATTGTTGATATGATAATCCAACATAAAGTTGATTAATGCACGTTCCAGTTTAGCTCCATTTCCGGTATACAATGGAAATCCTGTCCCAGAGAGTTTCGATCCCCATTCAAAGTTGAATAATCCTAAGGATTTTCCCAGAGTTAAATGTCCCTTTGGTTTAAAATCAAATTCAGGTGGGGTTCCCCATGATCGAATTTCCACATTGTCATTCTCATCTTTACCTAATGGAACAGATTCGTGGGGGATGTTAGGAACCCATATCATAAGCTCATTGAGGGGTTTCCTTAAATCTGCAATTTCAGTATCAAGGTTTTTGATAGTAGCAGAAATATCTTTCATTTCAACAATGATATCTGTGGCGTCGAGTTTTTGCTTTTTTAACCCACTGATTTCCTGACTTGCTTTATTTCGACGAGCCTTTAATTCCTCTACCTCATGAAGCTTTGTACGGATATCACGATCCAGAGATAGAATCCTCTGGACATCCAGCTTCTCCCCTTTGTTGAATGCACCTTCCTGAACTCGCTCTGGATTTTCTCTTATGAATTGTATAGGTAGCATTTCTTTATTTGATTATTCTTGATGAACCAAAAAGTATACCCCGATGAAATCGGCCTCCAGTGAAATTTCAGGTGGAAAGTTACAAAATAATGATTTTAGGTAAAAGAATTGACTGAAATCAACTCCCAGATAAAATCCTTTCGAACCTTGCGATTCAAGCGGGATTCAAAATCCACCCACTTCGCACAAAATACGTGAAATAAATCACATATTACGTTCTAATAATGTGAAATACCCCACATAATAAGGACGAATAATCTTTGGATTTCACAATTGTCTTAGTAACTTACAATTGATGAAACGAGATATTTACAGCAAGTTATTAAAGTGGAAAACATCAAAACGGCGTAAACCACTACTGTTGAAAGGTTCTCGTCAAGTTGGGAAGACATATATTCTGCAGGAATTTGGCGCCCGCGAATATGATAAAATTGCGTATTTCAATTTTGAGGAGATATCTTCACTGGATGATTTTTTCCAGAGAGATCTTATTCCAGATAAAATCCTCTCGAACCTTTCGATT
The DNA here is from genome assembly GCA_014381485.1 of Fidelibacterota bacterium. Lineage (GTDB taxonomy): Bacteria > Fidelibacterota > Marinisomatia > Marinisomatales > CAZVFT01 > JACNLN01. The sequence continues at coordinate 1,596 of JACNLN010000178.1, read as the reverse complement.
CAGGTAGGATTTGAAATACGCCCTGAACATCACCTGGTTATTTTCGATGAAATTCAAAATTCCAATGCAGCTTTAAATTCATTGAAATACTTCAACGAAAAAGCCAATGAATACCATATTGCAGCGGCAGGTTCACTGTTAGGTGTTATGCTATCAAAACCAAGAACGTTTCCCATAGGCAAAGTGAATTTCCTGAATTTGTATCCAATGACCTTCCTTGAATTTCTTGATGCTATCGATGAAAGTGGACTACGTGATTTAATTGAAAATAAAACCAACGATTTTTCTCCCTATCCTATGCCGTTTCATGAAAGACTGATAGAGCTACTGCGAGTCTATTTCTTTATTGGGGGAATGCCTGAGGCAGTGAAAGAATATGCTGAGTCAGGAAATTTCTCTGAAGTTAGAACTATTCACAGTGAGATCATCAATTCATACCTACTCGATTTCGCGAAGCATACAACCCCTACAGAAATTCCTAAAATCAATTTGATATGGGATTCTATCCCTGCACAATTAGCAAAGGAAAATAAAAAATTCATCTTTTCAGCGGTTCGAAAAAGTGCACGAGCAAGGGAATATGAAAACGCAATTCAATGGTTGGAAAATGCCGGGTTAATAATGAAATCATATCAGGTGAACACAGCAAAATATCCGCTAAAAGGATATATGAATCGGAATATTTTCAAAGTTTTTATGCTGGATATAGGCATATTGGCTGCAATGACGAAACTCCCTAAAAATATCCTCATTGAAGGTGATCGTCTATTCACTGAATTCAAGGGGGCGTTTGTTGAAAACTATGTTGCCCAGCAATTGCAATCAGAAAAGGAAGTCGACCTGTTCTACTGGACCAGTAATGGAAGGGCGGAAGTCGATTTTATCATCGAATATAATGAGCGGATTTTCCCCTTGGAAGTAAAAGCCGGGATAAGTCCTAAAAGCAAAAGTCTTTCTGTTTATGCCAAAGAATTCAAATCACAAACTCTAACCAGATGTACACTATTGAATTTAAGACAGGACGGAAATATTTTCAATTTTCCACTGTATGCAATCAACCTGTTCCCAGATTTGCTGATGGTATAGGGTATGTAGCCTTGATTATTCGCTACTCCTCCAAAGGTCACGTAGGACTCCTTGACAGGAGAGACCCTTTTGGGTCACAGGTCTATGAAGTCGGGGGCTTCGACTCACAAAGTTACAATATAACGTTTTGAGGTAAAAGATTTGACTGGTTCAAAATCCAACAGAGACTTTTATTATCATATCCCACTTTTTAAAATGATGTCGATCATTATTATCTGGATCTTTTTTCTGATTCCAGTCAAGATAAAACAAATCAAAATCCACTTTCGCAAATGTTGATATCCTTAATTCACCCATTAATCCAAGGATGGTTTTACACTCGGGATCTCCTGGATAAGTGCGATACAGAAAGTCTATATGTTCTCCAGTGTACTGTTTTTCAACCGTGCTGTCATTCACTTCACCCCGTCTGGTCTGTTGTGAATAAAGTTGAAGCCACAGGTTTTCAGTTGGCTTACCTTCTATGGAGATAAAAACATTGTCAGAATTTGGACCCGACCAGAAGCCGAG
>JACNLN010000194.1 GCA_014381485.1 Fidelibacterota bacterium | reverse complement strand
TAATTAGCCTAATTAATTCATCAGCTTTTTGATTGTTAGTAAAACCATAGTGGAACTTGAGTATGTTATCGTCAATAAAACGTAATTATGTAAAACGTAAATCCGGTCAATTACATAATTACGTTTTAAATAATTATTTAGCGTCATGATTTCTCTATCCTCGCTTAATACTTTGCCTAGGGCAGTTTTTAGTGTATGCCATGGTGAAATATCCGGGTTAGAAAGTAAGAAACAATGCTCATGAAAGCGATGTCCCTCTCAAATGCTAGTTCTGTTCACAATAATCCATTGACACTGGTAGAAAAACCTGTCCAAAAACTGGGAGAGTATGAAGTTAGAATTAAAATACACGTTTGTGGAGTATGCCGGACAGACCTGCACATTGTTGAGGGAGACCTCCCTTTTCCAAAATTACCCATTATACCGGGACATCAGATTGTCGGAACAATAGATGCCATTGGAAACAAAGTCACCAATTTCAATACTGGTGACCGTGTGGGCGTCCCATGGATGTCATCTACCTGTGGAGAATGTCCATTTTGCAGCAGTCAGCACGAGAACCTCTGTGATAGTGCACAATTCACAGGTTTACATATTGATGGTGGTTATGCTGAATTCACGGTTGTTCCACAACAATTTGTTTACCCCTTACCGGAAGACTTTCCCGATGAGCAAATTGCCCCTTTACTCTGTGCTGGAATTATTGGTTACCGTACATTAAAACAGAGTCGTTTTCAACCCGGGCAGAGAATTGGCCTTTACGGCTTTGGAGCTTCAGCTCACGTAACCATTCAGGTGGCGAAACACTTTGGCTGCGATGTCTATGTTTTTACCCGCAGTACCGACCATCAGAAACATGCAGAAGAACTGGGAGCCACCTGGATAGGGACTGCTGAGGAGGATCCGGGTGCCAATATGGACGCAAGCCTTGTCTTTGCTCCTGTTGGATGGTTAATGGTGGAAGCACTTAAAAGGACACGCAAAGGAGGTGCCGTTGTCTCCGCAGGCATTCATATGACAGATATCCCGGAATTTCCTTATCGTCACTTGTATGGGGAGCGAACTCTCACCTCCGCTTCTAACGCTACTTATGAAGATGGAACAGAACTGTTAACATTAGCCGTGGAAATCCCAATAAAAACTGATGTAAAAATTTACTCTCTTCAGGATGTTAACATTGCTCTGCAGGACTTAAAAGGCAGTCAATTTAAAGGAGCTGCGGTGTTGAGAGTTAGAAGAATATAAAATCGGGGAATAATACCAATATATTCACCACTCACTAAGAAACGTTCCAGTATGCTTCTACTAATTCACTATTTATTTTATCTTTGTGTTACTTACTGTTTTTCACCGTCGGCGACACCCGAAGTCGTTTAATACACTTTTATTTTAATTCAATTGGTAAAAGGGGTCACCGATGGGACTTATGAAATTTGTGTTCCAGATCATCTGTAAAAAGGACGGGATTTGCAGGTTCAGACCGCCCCATTGCCCCTCCCCCGACAAGTCGGGATCTTGGGACTTGCTAAGGAGGGGAAAACTCCGGGGTTCCTTCGGAGAGGGGAGGTCGTTTTAAAAAATATCCGTCAAGAGCTGGATACAATTACTCATCAGTCGAGCGCCTGACCAATCAGTCAAAAGCCTGACAGGCAAAAATGTGTAATGAACCATAAAATAAATTTCTAATTGAATTCAATTGGTAAAAGGGGTCACCGATGGGGGATACAATTTTGATCTATGCTAAAAATGGGTTCACTGATGGAGATAAGTAATTGGTGGTTACGAACTGGTGTATTGTATCATTTATGATCGTGAAAATGGTGGCTATTTAGGTCGAACTTAAGTAATCTTATAATGGTGTTAAATCAATAGAATTTGTAATGGATAATGACTGAACGATTAAAAAGGGAATCCCTATCTACAGAGCAGCAGAACGTTCGGTCTATGGATATTGATACCCGCTCAATTCTTGAAATTCTTCAGATTATCAATGATGAAGATAAACGGATTCCCCAAGCTGTCAACAAAGTCCTTCCTCAGGTAGCTGAAACGGTTGAACTAACCGTTACCTCGATAAAATCAGGTGGAAGTGTCTTTTATGTCGGTGCAGGGACAAGTGGACGGTTGGGTGTTTTAGATGCTGCTGAGTGTCCCCCTACATTTTCAGCACCACCAAATATGTTCCGGGGAATCATCGCGGGTGGCGATATGGCTCTCAAACAGTCCGTTGAAGGAGCTGAGGATCATCCTGAGGATGTAGTAAGAGATTTAAAATCAGCTGGTCTTAAAGCGGAGGATGTCCTCATAGGTATAGCCAGCAGCAGTACTACTCCCTATGTCATTCGTGCATTGGAATACGGACGGTCCATCGGAACTAAAACTGTATTTCTGATATGTAATCCCGAACCTCTCATTCCTGTCAATGTGGATGTTCTGATCTCGGTGGATGTAGGCCAAGAAATCATTACCGGTTCTACCCGAATGAAATCGGGTACAGCTACCAAAATGATCCTGAATATGATCTCCACTGCTACGATGATCCGGTTGGGAAAGGTGTATGGCAACCTGATGGTGGATTTGATGGCAATCAATGAGAAGCTGGTAGACCGCGGGACACGTATTATTTCCAAAATGACATCATTATCCTATGATGAAGCAAACGATTTGCTCTTTAAGGCGAATCGTGAGGTGAAAACAGCTATCGTGATGCATCATCAGCAGTGTGATTATGATACCGCAAAATCATTGCTGAAAGAGAATAACGGTTTTTTACGACCACTGATTGAAACGTATGAAAAAAATTGATCGTCTTTCCGTAAAAACTCCCCTCCGTGTTGCTGGTCTGATGACAGGTACCTCAATGGACGGTCTCGATATCTGTGTTGCGGATGTCTCATTTGACACTGACTTCGTTGAATTTAAGGTCATCAAAAGCGCAACAATTTTATTTCCATCTGATCTGAGGGAAACGATAAAGCAATCTCGTTCCAGTTCTACGGCACTTGTTTGTGAATTAAACTATGATCTGGGAAGATTCTATGCAGAAACAATCAATCAATTTCTGAACGATTTTCGCATTGATGATATTGACGTAGTGGCTATGCACGGGCAGACGATTCATCACACCAGTGGGAAAGCGACACTGCAGATTGGGGAACCCTCGTTTTTAGCGGAAACTCTCGGTGTTCCAGTAGTTTCGGATTTTCGGGCAAGGGATATTTCTGTGGGTGGTACGGGGGCACCATTGATTCCCATCGTGGATAGGTGGCTTTTTCAGAAAGATGACACTGCCATAATCAGTTTGAATATCGGTGGAATTGCAAATGTTACGTATTTACCTTCCAGGAAAGATGGAGGGGAGATAATCGGGTTTGATACCGGTCCCGGAATGTGTCTGTTAGATGACGTCTGTTTTATCCTCGCTGGAGATACTTTTGACGATGAAGGAAAAATGGCAAATGATGGTATTCCGGATGAGTCTCTTGTTGAAAAATGGCTGCAGGATCCGTTTGTGACTGATGATCCCCCAAAATCGACGGATCGTGAGGATTTCGGAAGAGAGTGGTTGAATAACAATATCCAAAATATGCGTGATTGGAAGATGCCAGACCTTCTGGCATCATTATCTCTTTTCACGATTCGCTCAATCGCTGTAAATTGTGGGAGGTTTATGAACCTTGATAAGGTTTCTCAAATAATCGTGAGTGGGGGAGGTGTTCATCATAGGCCATTAATGGCATTTCTGACGGAGGAATTTGATCCTATTCCGGTTATCACAACTAGAGAGATGGGTATCGATCCCGATAGGAAAGAGGCATTAGGATTCGCTCTGCTTGGAGCGGCGTATTTTAGGGAAATTCCCGGTAATATTCCGTCTGTTACGGGTGCCCGGAAATCTGTAGTTTTAGGAAAATTAACACTGTAGAGGAAGATAATGAAAGTAAATCCATATATTTTTCGTGAATACGATATTCGAGGGGTAGTTGAAACAGATTTTCCGCCAGAGTTTGTTCAGCATCTCGGGCGAGCTTTTGGTACCTTTGTCAGCAGGAATGGCGGAAGAGAGATATCCCTAAGCGGGGACGTTCGTTTGACAACACCAAAGTTGAAAGACTATTTCAAAACGGGGGTTCTTTCTACCGGGATTGATGTGATTGATATCGGGATTCTTCCCACACCAGCGAATTACTTCAGTATGTTCAAATTGGAAGTTTCAGGAGCCGTTCAGATTACCGGCAGTCACAATCCCCCAGAGATGAATGGATTTAAAATGTCATTCGACAAAAGTGCTGTATATGGAAACCAAATTCAGGAGCTGCGAAAAATTATTGAAACTGAGGATTATGAAACTGGTGAGGGGACAGAAATATCCTACCCGTTTCAGGAGGAATATCTTGAGATGTTACGGGGTAAGATTACCCTTGAACGACCAGTAAAAGTGGCGATGGATTGCGGGAATGCTGCAGCCTGTCTGGTTGCGCCCCAGTTCTTCAGGGATATTGGTATTGATCTTGCTGAACTATACTGCGATGTGGACGGTTCATTCCCAAATCATCATCCCGATCCCACTGTTCCTGAAAACCTTCGCGATCTCATTCAGCTGGTAAAAGAAGGGGAGTACGATGTGGGTATTGCCTACGATGGAGACGCAGACCGGATTGGTGTGATTGACGATAGGGGGGAAGTGGTCTGGGCTGATACCATTATGTGTCTGTTTCTTCCTGAATTGATTGAACCGGGAGATGAAATACTCTTTGACGTAAAATGCTCCCAGAGTCTGGAAGATACTATCCTCAAATTGGGAGGTAAACCCGTCATCTGGAAGACCGGGCATTCTCTCGTAAAGCAGAAAATGAAGGAGTTGGGATGTAAGTTTGGAGGAGAGATGAGTGGTCACCTCTTTTTTGCTGATGACTATTTTGGGTATGATGATGCGATCTACGTCTCAGCGCGATTGGTTCAGATGCTATCCCGGCAGGAGAAAAAACTTTCCGAACTGGTGGCTGAACTTCCAACCTATTACTCCACTCCCGAGATGCGTATGGAGTGCCCTTCAGACGAGGAAAAATTCAAGATTGCCGAAAAAGCAGCGGAATATTTCAAATCTCGTTATGAGTCTCTTGATATTGATGGAGTTCGAATCAAATTTGAAGATGGGTGGGGCCTGGTACGTGCGTCCAATACTCAGCCGGTCATAGTATGCCGATTTGAAGCCAAAAGTCCGGAGAGAATGAACGAAATAAAAGACATCGTTCTGTCAAAACTCCAGGAAATGGGGGAGGTATCCATTCCCGATGACATCTGATTCGTTTTCAGACGACATTAAAGATTTACGGCATCAGATTGATGATGCGTTAAAATCAATAGTAACAATGAGTGAACCTGCATATTTGTATGATCCTGTTCATTACGTTTTATCGGGGAGAGGGAAGCGCCTTCGTCCTATCCTCGTCTTTCTGGTTGGTAGACTTTTTAACGTCTCAACATTAAAGCTGATGCCGGCGGCGTTGTCTGTGGAACTGCTTCACAATTTTTCACTTGTCCATGACGACATTATGGATAGAGATGATACTCGTCACGGTCAGCCAACAGTTCATAAAAAGTGGGATGAATCCACTGCTATCTTGGCAGGAGATGCTATTTTTACGCTGGTCTATCATCAGCTAATACAACTGGATTCCCATCAACAGACTTGTATGAGTGTCGTCAATGAAGCGACCATCAAGTTGTGTGAAGGACAGGCGCTGGACAAAGACTACGAGTCTCGCAAGAATGTGACCATTCTTGACTATTTAACGATGGTGGGATTGAAAACGGGGGCACTGCTTTCTCTCTGCTGTCAGTTAGGTGCTATTCTTGGAAAGGCAGATGAGGAAGAGATACTCGATCTGAAGGAGTTTGGCACCCTGATGGGTCAGGCATTTCAGATTCAGGATGATGTGCTGGAGATTTTTTCCAATCAGACAGAGATGGGTAAAAGTTTGGGGAGTGATGTGTTGGCAGGGAAGAAAACTTATTTAACCTGTAAAGCGATGGAACAGGATCCCGATAGTTGGCACCGATTGGTAGATTCCCTGACTGATGCCGACCTCCATTCTGAAGTTTTACCATCCTTGCGAACCTACTTTGAGGAGAATGGGATTGTTTTCGAAGCAAAAAGTGAAGTTTATGCTATGATGGCACTGGTGAAAGCGAAATTGGATCGGTTTGATGTCCCTCAAAAAGAGGACATCATCCAATTTGTGGATATGATCACGGCTCGAAAAAAATAGAGGAGGTAAACGGTGTTATCCAAGAAGTATAGGGAGATCGATAAAGCGAATATGTTTGAAATTATTTACCGATTTCCGGAACAGATCAGAGAGGCGATGGAGATTGGAGAAAGAGTTAAGATCAAAGGTAATTACTCGAAGGTTAGAAAGATCGTTTTTGCCGGAATGGGTGGATCTGCCATCAGTGGTGATATTTTATCCCTGTTTTTATGGAAAGTAGCTTCACAATCATTGACGGTTACACGGAATTATTACTTACCCAACTGGGTCGGTGAGGACACACTGGTTTTTTGTTTCAGCTATTCAGGGAATACAGAGGAGACCCTTTCCACGCTGGAGGATGCCACTCGTCGGGGAGCTGTTGTTGCAGGTATTTCTTCTGATGGTACTCTAATGGAACGCCTGGAAGAAGTTGGGGCTGACTTCATTAAAATACCCGGTGGATTTCCTCCAAGAGCTTCATTGGGATACCTGACAATACCCCTATTTTATTTCCTGAATTGTGCTAATCTAATTTCAGATTTTTTTTCAACTGATCTGGAACAAACTGCTGCCAGTTTAGAGCAGTATTGTAAACTCTTTGCCCGGGATTTCGACGGAAATATTGCTTTTAAGATTGCTTCTGAAATTTACGATAGCATACCAGTGATTTATGGGGAAGCAGATGGCACAGCAGTGGTAGCCCTACGCTGGCGAACTCAACTTGAGGAAAATGGAAAGATTCTGGCATTTCATCACTCCATTCCGGAATTGAATCACAACGAGATCGTCGGTTGGGAAAATAATCCTGAACTTTTAAAAAGATTGATTGTGATCTGGTTGCGTGATCGGGAGATTCATCCACAAACAGCGAAAAGAGTAACTTTCACAAAGGAAATCATCGGGGATATGGCAAAAAATCAAATAGAAGTCCAGAGTAAAGGGAAGTCATTTTTTGAGCGTATCTTTTATTTGATTTATCTGGGCGATTGGGTGAGTTACTGGGTGGCATTGCTTCACGGTGTGGATCCTTCCCCTGTTGATAAAATTAATAAGTTAAAAAGAGAACTTGCGAGAGATTAGATGCATTTTTCAGCAGGAATTGGTTTGCAATCTGAAGGTGGTAACTGTAAATTTAAAAAGTAAAAAGTCCATTTTTGTTAATAAATAATGATTCCGGTAAAAATTACAAAAATCTCCTATTATTCACCAAGTAAGGGGTACGCTGTGGTGCTTCAGGAACTCAGCGGTGATAGGAGGAAATTGCCCATTATTGTAGGTTCCTACGAAGCACAGGCGATTGCTATAGCTAACGAGCGGATGGTAACACCAAGACCCATGACCCACGATCTGATCAACAACATATTCAGAGAGATGCAGTTAGATGTACGGGAAGTGGTTATTACCGACCTGATAGATGGAACATTTTATGCAGAAATCGTAATTGATGATCTACGAGGTCGCAGTCAGAAGATAGATTCCCGACCCAGTGATGCTTTTGCCGTTGCCCTCAGAATGGGTGCCCAGATTTTTGTGGATGAGGAGGTGATGCGTGAAGCAGGGATTCTGGATCATTCTTCCAACGAGATGAAGTATGAAGAGTTACAGCATAGATACAAAGACTCTACCAGGGTGTTGGAAGAACAACTTCAAAGAGCAATCGAAGAAGAAGAATATGAAAAAGCTGCAATCTTGAGGGATAAAATTAAAAAGCTGGAAGAGAAATAAAAACCTAAGAATTTAACGTAGATAGAGTCAGAAATGCCGCTTCCTGTTCAGCGGTTTTTTTGTTTGTTCCTATACCAGGTGGAAAATGTTGGTTACCAATCTGTACTTTCACTTCAAATATTTTTTCGTGTTCGGGCCCTTCAGTCTTTGTTGTTATAAACTGGGGTGTCTCAAGATGACTTGAATGGCAATATTCAATCAGCATTCCTTTATAATTGGTCGATTTCCACGATTTGTGACGATGATTCCATAAGTGAGTTTTTATAAATTGCTGGCATGGACTCATCCCGCCATCCAGATAGATGGCTCCAACGACGGCTTCAAAGATGTTAGCCAGTTGATTCTGAGAGACTTTTTCCATCGTTAAGTTTAGATAAGGTCCGGCGTTTATATATTCGAGGAGATTTAATTTTCTGCCCATTTTTGCCAGAAATGATTTCTGAACAAGAGCAGAACGTTTCTGAGTTAGAAATCCTTCGTCTCCATCAGGAAATTCGTGGATTAATAATTTGGATACGATATTATCGAGTATTGCGTCTCCAAGAAATTCCAATCGTTCGTAATTATTTCTAGAATTGGAATCAGCGGATTTATGGGTAACGGCTTGGTTGAGGAGAGCTTTGCAATTGAAAAAATATCCCAGTTGGTGCTGAAGGCGAATTAATTTGGGATTATTCTGGAAGAGATACCATTTTACATAACGTATGATTTGTTTTAACTTTATTCTTCCCACCTTTTTATTATTAACACTGCATTATGTCCACCAAAACCGAAGGAGTTGGACATAGCGATTTGGATATCCACCTCTATAGACTTGTTGGGAATGTAGTTTAAGTCACATTCGGGATCTGGGGTTTCGTAATTGATGGTTGGAGGTAGTTGACCGGTATTCAATGACATCAACGATGCGATGGCTTCAATCCCTCCGCTGGCTCCAAGAAGATGCCCCGTCATAGATTTTGTTGAACTGATATAGAGGTTATAGGCACGGTCGGCAAATACATTTTTAATAGCAGAAGTTTCAATTTTGTCATTGTAGGGTGTGGAAGTACCATGGGCGTTGATATAATCAACATCTGTTTGGTTTAAGCCTGCATCGCGAATGGCTCTTTTCATAGCTCGTGCAGCCCCTTCTCCATCCGGAGCAGGAGCGGTGATATGATAAGCATCTGCTGTGGCTCCATATCCAACAATTTCACCTAGAATGTTTGCACCTCGCTTCAATGCGTGTTCAGCCTCCTCAAGAACTAAAATCCCAGCTCCATCACTTATAACGAACCCATCCCGATTGGCATCAAAAGGACGGGAGGCTTTTTCAGGTTCATCATTCCGTTGTGAGAGGGCTTTCATCCTTATGAATCCTACAAGTCCAAGAGGGCAAATACCTGCCTCTGTTCCACCTGAAATAACCACATCAGCATCCCCGTATTGAATAATCCGCATAGCATCACCGATTGCATGGGAAGCGGAAGCACAAGCGGATACAACGCTGTAGTTAGGTCCCTTTAACCTCCAGCGAATAGAAATTTGACCCGCGACAATGTCAATTATCATCTTCGGAGTAAGATAAGGAGAGACAGCGCGAATACCACGTGATTGTAAAATTGTGTGTTGTTCATCAATAGTTTCGATTCCCCCAATGCCAGATCCGACAATGACACCAAATCGATCCATATCTTGAATCCCATCTGACAACCCTGAATGTTCAATGGCTTCCTGAGTTGCTACCATAGCATATGTGGTAAACAAATCCATTCGTTGAATCTCTTTGCGGCTGAAATAGTCTTCAGGATTTAAGTCCACTATTTCACCACCAATTGTTACTGGATAATCAGTAGTATCAAACTTGGTAATTTGCCTTATACCGCTCTTTCCAGATATCAGTGAATCCCAGAATGTTTCGATCCCTATCCCGACAGGGGACACCACTCCCATACCAGTAACAACTACCCGTCGTTTCATTGGATTTATTTTAATTTGGAATCGATATAATTAACTGCGTCAGCAACTTTTGTTATCTTTTCTGCATCTTCATCAGGAATCTCAATGCCAAAATCTTCTTCCAGCTGCATTATGAGTTCAACGAGATCCAGTGAATCTGCACCAAGATCATCAATAAAAGAGGCTTCCAGAGTGATTTTGCTTTCTTCAACTCCAAGCTTATCTATGATTACTTCTTTTACTTGATCGAATGTAGACATACAGTTCCTCCTTTTACATGTAAAGTCCGCCATTCACGGAAATTGTCTGCCCGGTTATGTACGAGGCATCCTCTGACGCTAAAAAGAGAACAGCTCCAGCGATGTCTTCCGGGCTTCCAATTTTTTTTAATGGTATTTGTTGAATTAAATTTTCTTTAATCTTGTCGGAAAGTTCAGCGGTAATATCTGTTCCTATATATCCTGGTGCTACGGCATTTACAGTAATGTTCCGTGAGGCAAGTTCCTTTGCCACGGATTTTGTGAGTCCAATGATGCCCGCTTTGGAAGCAACATAGTTTGCCTGACCCGGGTTACCGGAAAGAGCCACAACTGATGTTATGTTGATAATCCTGCCAAATCGTTTTTTCATCATTAATGGTATAACAGCCTTTATGCCGTTAAAACATCCTTTGAGATTTACCTTCTGAACAATATCCCAATCCTCTTCGGTCATCCGCAGGATGAGTTTGTCTCTTACAATACCAGCATTATTGACTAAAATATCTACAGAACCAAAATGTTCAAATCCCTCTTTAATGGCCAATGTGAACGATTCAAGATCGGATACATCGAGTTGGATGGCTATTGCTTCACCACCGGATGCGTTGATTTCATCTGCCACAGCATGACATGTGAAGTTATTAATATCAGCAATGACGACTTTTACACCTTCTTCAGAAAACCTCAAAGCAATAGCTTTACCAATACCCTGACCTGCCCCTGTAATAAAGATAACTTTACCAGAAATATTAAACATTGGTGTACCTTTCCACATCATTCAGAGTTTCAATACCTGTTGAAATCAATGATCGATCTATTCGCCTGTTTAATCCCTGTAAAACCTTTCCTGGACCAACTTCGATAAATGTAGAAACTCCAAGGGACTTCATATTTTGAATAGTTTCCAACCACTTAACAGGGCGGTCTAATTGATCTATTAAATTTTTCCTGATCTTATCTGGCAATGTAACAGATTCTGCAGTCACGTTCGTAACTACAGGGAATTTAGTTTTATTAATTTGAATATTTTTCAAAGTTTCTCCAACAGCTTTTTTTACTGGTTCCATAAGTGGAGAGTGGAAGGCGCCGCTCACATTGAGTTCAACTACTTTCATAGCTTTCTTTTCTCGGGCAATGTCCATTGCTTTGTAAACTCCTTTTACCTCTCCAGAAATTACAATCTGGTTTTTGGAATTGTAGTTAGCTGGTTGGACAATTCCCTCTCTGAAAGCAACTCGACAAATCTCCTCTACAACATCTTGATCGAGACCGATAATCGCTGCCATAGTTCCTTTATTGGAAATTCCTGCCTCCTGCATACTTTTCCCGCGGGTTTTAACCAGTGATAGCCCATTTTCAAAAGAAAAAGCTTTCGCTGCTGTGAGTGCAGAGTATTCTCCCAAACTGTGACCGGCAGCAAAGGATGGAACTATACCCCTTTCCTCGAGAAGCTCTGTAAGAATAACGCTAATAGTAAAGATGGCAGGTTGCGTATACATTGTCTGTTTTAATCTTTCTTCAGGTCCTTCAAACGAAAGCGTAGCGATATCCATTCCCATAATATCATTGGCTTGTTCATATCTTTGTTTTCCCAGCTTGGTGTTGTGAAACAAGTCCCTTCCCATTCCAAGCTTTTGAGATCCTTGACCCGGGAAGATAAAAGCGGGGTTTGGGTTCACTTACAGTCACCCCAACGAATGAGAATACTACCTACAGTAAATCCTGCTCCAAAAGCTGATAGGAGAAGGTAATCATTTTTTTTCAGTTGACCGTTTTCCACAGCTTCGTTGATTCCAATAGGTATTGTACCGCAGGTTGTATTTGCATAGCGATCTATATTTATAAAAACTTGATCAGAAAGCATTCCTAATCTTTCTGCAGCTGCATCAATGATCCGGCGATTGGCCTGGTGGGGAATAAAGAGGGCAATATCACTGCCAGTAAGACCGTTTCTCATCAATATCTCATAAGAAACATCAGCCATACTTTTAACAGCGAATTTAAACACTTTTCTTCCTTCTTGATAAAGATAGTGCATCTTCTTTTCTACTGTTTCCTTTGAAGTGGGGTGTAAGCTGCCTCCAGCAGGCATTTTGAGGAGATCAGCACCACTCCCGTCCATATAAAGGATGGAATCAAGAATTCCATCGTCTCCTTTAGACGGTTCCAGCATTACCCCACCGGAACCATCTCCAAAAAGAATGCAAGTATCTCTATCTTCGTAGTTGATGATGGTGCTCATGGTATCTGAACCAATAATCATCACTTTTCGGTAGATACGTGATTCGATTAACCTTGCTCCTGTTTCAAGAGCATACATGAACCCCGAACAGGCAGCAAAAAGGTCAAATCCCCAGGCGTTTTTCGCTTTGATGTTTTCTTGAATCAGTGCTGCTGTTGGCGGAAATAACATATCAGGAGTTACCGTTCCAACAATGATAACATCAATCTCGTCAGGCTTTGTTTTGGACTTTTCCAGCAGTTGCAATGCTACCTTTGTAGCCATATAAGATGTTACCTTACCCTTAGGTGCGATTCTTCTTTCAGAAATCCCGGTACGACTGACGATCCACTCGTCAGATGTATCGACAATCTTCTCGAGATCCTTGTTTGTTAGAACTTTTTCGGGGAGGTATCGAGCTGTTGCTGTAATGGTTGCTTTCATTCGTTATACGTTTCGTGTTTCGATATATTTGATGTATTGATGAATTCCATTTTGGATAAAGGTTACCAGATTTTCTTCAACTGACTTTTTTGCTTCCAAAATACCATTTTTAATTGCCCGTGATGGAGAACTTCCATGACAGATGACACAGACACCATTAACCCCGAGAAGGGGAACACCTCCATACTCCTCGTAGTCGTATTCACTCATCACTTCAGTAAAAATCCTTTTGATATCCTCTGCTTCCTCTGGTGAAGAAACCTGGGTTTTAATTTTTCGATTAATTTGTTCGGTTATGTGAGATACCCACCCCTCAGCAAATTTAAGAATGTTATTTCCAAGAAAACCATCGCATACGATGACATCGATAATATTATTTAGAATATACCGACCTTCGATATTTCCCTTAAAGGTGGGTAAACTTTTGTTGAGTAATTTGTGAGCTTTAACGTAAAGATCCGTTCCTTTTGAGTCCTCTTCACCAATGTTTAAAAGACCGATCCTTGGATTTTGAATCCCATGGACATGCTCCATATACTGTGAAGCCATCACGGCGAATTGAAGGAAGTGATGGGGTTTGATGTTGATATTGGCTCCGGCATCACAGAGGACTACTCCATGGGGGTATACTGGCAAGTAGATGGCAACTGCTGGTCGTCGTACCCCTTCGATTCGACCGAGAAGAAAGAGTGAGATGGAAAGGATCGCTCCTGTGTTACCTGCACTTACAAATGCATCTGCCTTTCCAGATTGAACCAGTTTAATTCCTGTTACCAGAGATGAATCCTTCTTTTTTTTGTAGACAGATGACGGCTTATCAGTCATTTCAACGACCTGTGTGGTTGGATATATAGAAAGATTATGTGAGGTAAACCCAACTGAGTTGAGTTCCTGCTGAATCAGGTTCTGCTTTCCAGTAATGGTAATATGGAGATCGGGATACTCCTGTAGTGCCATAATACACCCGCGAATCTCTGGGGTTGGAGCATAGTCACTCCCCATACCATCCACAACAATATTCATTTTTATTGTTTATTCCCCTGCGGGAGTAATAACTGGTCGTCCACGATAGTAGCCACAATTAGGGCATGCTCGATGAGGTAATTTGGGTTGGTTGCATTGTGGACATATTGTAACAGTTGGTGCTTTGGCTTTCCAGTGGGTACGTCTTTTCCTGCCACGAGCTTTGGACAGTTTTCTCTTTGGTAATGCCATATCATTTCTCCATTAATGATGTGTTAAATGTTTGAGAGGTTTCCATCTATCGTCAATAGTATCCTCTTTACAGGCACAGGTCGATTCGTTTAAATTTGTACCGCAATAGGGACAGAGTCCTTTACAATCATCCTTGCATAAATGCTTCATAGGCTCTTCGAGTAATAAGGCTTCATTCACTATAGGGTCTATATTAATCTCAGGTTGATCAAGGGTAAAGAGATATATTTCCTGTTCATCACTATTCTGAACCAGGGAACGTTTGTTTGTGTAGAGAATTTCAAACTTACCATGAAGCGTTGTATTATATTCTGACAGACAAAGGTCACACATCTCTGTGATATCCAGCTCCACACTACCTTTCAGGTAAATTCCCTGTCCATCATGTTGTACTCTTAGCAAAATCTGAAGGGAATCGGAAGCACAATTTAGGATTTCCAGGGAGGTACCTTTTACTGGGATATCCAGAGTTAATGCATCCTGTGTAGCTAATATTTCTGCTCTTGTAATGCGAATCATAATGCGCCAAACTTAACTTTATTAATTAAGGATAGTCAAGAAGTCCCTGAGCTTTTTTCTCCAAAAAATCTCGAATTATAGAAAAAGGCTGACCCAACTTTGGGACAGCCTTTTCTATGCTAATATTCCGTTGAGAATTACGTATCTTTTTCTTCGCTGGAATCTGTATCAGTTTCAGTAACCTCCTTATCAGTGTCCTCCACAGCTTCTTGAGCCATTTCGGTTTCATCAGAGGTCTCCTCACTCGAACCTGTTCCCCATTCGGTTTCTTTTTCCTCTTCAGTTTCCAACTCTTCCTCATCTTTTCGCTCTAACAGATTCTCATCATCACTCTTTTTCTTAAAAATAATAATGGCTGTGGTTTCAGCCACGACTTGAATACTGAGAGCATAAGAAAGTACGACGACATTAATAAAGAAAAGTGATATGGCGATGAAGAATCCTCCCACGTATTCCATTGGTCCTAACGAGGTGGGAACATCAGGAATGGATGTGCAAGCGATTGACGAGCAGTTTGGTAACACAATTTGAGATGCCCAACCAACCATATTCGAAAGTTTCATTCCCATCAGCAGATCGTGTCCAAACAACTGGGTGAACAGGGAGTAAGACATAACCATAAAGTAACCGAATACTAATACACCTGCACCAATCAGACTATAGGTCAGAATAAGGTAAAGAACCATTCGCCAGGGCTGTGACCAGGTGATCGAGTAATTCTGGAAGACTGCTCCCATTGTATCTTCTTCAAGAGTAGCCACAATGGCGTGGGTGAAGAAGATAGAGACAATCAAAACAATAACGGTATAGACAACAAAAAGTGATCCACAGAACCAGAGTAAATAGGGGATACCAACGAAGAGTTCACCAAAATATGGAATCTTTCCGATGAGTGCGAATATGACAGCAAGGACAACAAAGAATAGAGCAATAATCACGATGGAGAGGTGAGTAAAGACAGCAGCATGCCAGTGTTTCTTTACATATTTCCAGGCATCACCTGACGAGTAAAACTCATCTCCTTTAAGTTGTTTGTAAGTGACTCTTGCTACAGCAGTACACGCCAGGAGAAGAGCTACCAACCATGCTAATAATCCTACAATCCAGATGATATAGGCAAAAACATTCCCTCCATAACCGACCAGACAAGGGTAAAGACCATATCTGGATATAGCTTCGCCAAGAGGTAAACCGGCAACTATTAAGGATATCATTGTCAATATCCAGTAGATGACAAAACCGATGATGTTTGCGATGAACATGATCCATATCTTTTTCCCGCTTAGTGCCAGCCGTGGGGCGCGGAATATATCACGAACATCAAAATAAAGATTCATTGGACCCATTTAATTTCCCTCCTTAGATGATTTGTTAAGAATCGAGTCGAACATGATCGACCCACACTTTTGTTTTAGTTAAGTTTTTGATCTCTTTTGCTGCTTTTTCAGCATCTTTGGAATTATGAAAATTTCCAATTCTTACCCGATACCATAATTCATCCGTCTCCAAAAAATAAGCTTTTTGAATATAAGCGTCAATACCAAGATTTAATAACTTACTCATATCTTCTTGAGCTTTCTGTAGTGTTTTTCGAGATGAATATTGAATTGTAAATTGGTCTCTCACTTTGGGGATAGTTTTACCAGCTGCAGATTTCTTTTGAACAATATGGGATACTGGAGGTTCTTCTTGTTGGAGTTTAGGTGGTTCCTCTTCGACAATCTCTGGGATATGTTCAACATCTTTTTCAAGTGATTCTTCTGGAGCTGCTTCAACAATGACCTTTTCTTCTTCCACAATCGATATTTCTTCAATGGCTTCAGTTTCTTCAGGGATTTCACCGGTCTGTTCTAATTCAGCAATTTTTTCCTGAATTTTACCGGCGATTTCAACGACTGGTTCAGGTTCAACATACTCTTCGATTTCGACAGGTGGTTGTGCTGCTTCTTCAATTGCTACAGCGATGGGTTCAGAAATCATAAAGGAGAACATTTTTAAAGTTTTTTCATTACCTTTTGAATTGTAAATGGTCGCCTCAAATTCATATTCGCCAGGCTGATCAGGTGAAAAGGTCATTTCGTTTTTAGAATCTGAAAAAATCAGATCAACATACGATAGATGGCTGTTTTCGGGAGCACGAATAAAGTTCCAATGAAAGGTTGGCTCCTCGATATGTTTGGGTGCTTTAATGGTGACAGAATAGTAGTTTCCAATAACTCCTTTTTGGGGTTTCTTACCACAGGAAAAACTCATTAAAGAAAATGTAGTTATCAGGGTAAGAAGAAGAATGGATGTCGAAGTGTTTTGCATCAATTAATTATATATAGGATTTTATTCTATAGAATTTCGGAGGTAGAAAAGAAAAATGCAATTTCTTTTATTGCATTTTCATTCGAATCAGACCCGTGGATAGCATTATTCTGGATATTATCAGCAAAATCCTTTCGGATGGTACCTTCATCCGCAAGGTCAGGATTGGTTGCTCCTATCACTTTTCTCAACTCATCTACAGCATTTTCTTTTTTAAGAACCAACACAATACAGGGAGCAGAAGACATAAATGCAACCAGATCGTTGTAAAAAGGTTTATCTCGATGAATTGCGTAAAAACCTTCTGCCTGTTTTTTCGTCAGATGAATTTGTTTCATGTGGATGATAGCAAAACCACCCTTAAGAATACGATCGATAATTTTCCCTGTCAGCATTTTCTTAACAGCATCAGGTTTAATGATGGCAAGTGTTCTGTTGGTCATAACAATCCCCTTTTTTCAAGTTCCTGTTTCATGGTTATTCCGATGGTGGCTGGGCTGTCAGAAACAGCAATTCCTGCTTTTTTCAGTGCAGCAATCTTTTCTTTTGCAGTACCCTTTCCACCAGAGATGATTGCTCCTGCATGTCCCATACGCCTTCCTGGAGGAGCAGTCTGACCAGCAATGAAAGCAACAACCGGTTTATCAAACTGATTCTGGATAATCCATTCTGCTGCTTCTTCTTCAGCGGTTCCACCAATCTCACCAATCAGAATAACACCCAGGGTCTCTTCATCTTGAGCAAACAGTGCAAGCAAATCGGTAAAAGTACTCCCAATGACAGGATCACCACCAATGCCAACGCATGTGGATTGACCGATTCCCAGTTCTGTAAGTTGATGGACCGCTTCGTAGGTTAAGGTTCCACTTCGAGAAAGAACTCCTATAGGTCCTTGCTTGTGAATGAATCCGGGCATGATACCGATCTTAGCTTTTTCTGGGGAAATGACACCAGGACAGTTGGGTCCCACAAGACGGATTTCCGTACTTTTTAGAAAATTTTTCACCTTCACCATGTCCAATGCAGGAATTCCCTCTGTGATGCAAACGATTAATCCGATTCCTGAGGATGCAGCTTCCATAATGGCATCACCAGCAAAAGCGGGGGGTACAAATATAATTGACGCATTCGCTCCGGTTTTTTCGACTGCTTCTTTCACACTGTTAAAGACAGGAGTATCCAGGTGTTGACGACCACCTTTTCCTGGTGTGACACCTGCCACAACCTTTGTTCCATAAGCAATTATCTGCTCAGTATGGAATGAACCTTCCTGTCCTGTGAGTCCCTGGACAACTAAACGGGTATCTTTATTGGCTAATATACTCATTGTGATTCTGCCTTTGAAGCGTTGACTGCCATTTTGGCTGCTTCCTGTAAACTTCTAGCAACGATAAAATCGAGTGGCGAGCTTTCCAGCAATTCCGCAGCCATTTTGGCGTTGGTACCTTCCAATCGTATGATAACAGGCTGTTTTACTTTCATAGTTGAAAGAGCATCAATGACTCCCTGAGCTACTCGATCGCACCGGACGATACCGCCGAAGATATTGATTAAAATGGATTTTACAGCTGGATCAGTTAAAATTATTTTAAATCCCTTTTCCACCGTTTCTGCACTTGCTACTCCTCCAACATCAAGGAAATTTGCCGGTTCACCCCCGTGGAGCTTAATGATGTCCATCGTAGACATAGCCAGCCCAGCACCATTCACCATGCACCCAACGTTTCCGTCAAGTTTGATGTAATTAAGGTTATAGCTGGAGGCCTTTACTTCGCTTGGCAACTCTTCACTGAGATCTCTCATCTCGGCAATATTGGGGTGTCTGTATAATGCATTGTCATCGAAATTCATTTTTGCATCTAAAGCAATCACTTCGCCACTTTCCGTTACCACCAGTGGATTAATTTCTGCTAAAGAGCAGTCATTAGTTTCGAAAGCCTTCCAGAGTGTCAAAAAGGTTTTGCTAGCATTCTTTGCCTGAGGTCCTTCCAATCCCAAAGCATAGGCGAGGTTACGAGCCTGGAAGGCGGTTAATCCAAAAGCAGGATCTATCCACTCTTTGATTATTTTTTCTGGGGTTTCTGATGCGACTTTTTCAATCTCAACACCCCCTTCAGTTGAAACCATAAACACATATCTGTCCTCAGAGCGATCGAGGACGATACCAGCATAGAGTTCGGAAGCAATGGGAATAGCTTCTTCGATCAAAAGCCGTTCAACTTTCTTCCCCTCAGGTCCTGTCTGGTGAGTAACAAGAGTCATCCCGAGCATATTTCTGGCTGTATCTTCAACCTCCTGGATACTGTTCACCAGTTTTACACCACCGCCTTTTCCACGACCACCTGCGTGAATTTGAGCTTTGACTACAAAACGTTCAACTCCAATCTGCCTGGCTGCCTTCACAGCTTCTTCTACAGAAAAAGCAGGATAGCCAGTGGGAATAGGAACCCCCGCTTTTTGGAAAAGAGATTTTGCCTGATACTCATGAATTTTCATAGTTTCCCTTTACTATTTATTTTCCTTTAAATTAAATCGATTATTTTCTTAACGAGCCCCTCGGAAAAGGTAAAACAGCGAATTTTTGAACCTGTCCGGAGCCCGACTGAAATACTAACTACGTATAATCTTGAAGATAACATTTTACTACCTGTTAGGCTCATGACTGATTAGCGAATATTCGCGTTAATTAGCGGTTTTCGGAGTCAACTCTTTAATGATTTCAAAATATCTTCTAATGTCAAGTCACTGATCTCTTGAAGGTCATATGTTACTCTTACAGATGGGTGTTGGATAGTAATAACTCTGCGGAGATCAATAGGGGTACCAATAATCACAAGATCACAATCGACTGCATTAATTGTTGTTTCTAAATCTTTGATCTGCTGATCGCCATATCCCATAGCAGGGAGGAGTTTTCCAATGTCTGGGTACTTCTGAAATGTTTCGCTGATAGTGCCTATTATCCAGGGTCTCGGGTCGATGATCTCTCTGGCGCTATACTTTTCAGCAGCTACGGTACCTGCTCCAAATTTCATTTCACCATGAGTTAGTGTTGGACCGTCCTCTACAACAAGGACTCTTTTTCCTGGAATGGCGGAATCGTCCTCAACCGTTATGGGAGAATTTGCTTCAATGATTTTTGCATCAGGATTCAATGTTTGTATATTTCTTTTCAGAAGATCAATGTCATCTGGTTTTGCTGTGTCCATTTTATTGATAACGACAACATCCGCCATCCGCAGATTGGATTCTCCAGGATAGTAAAGAAGTTCATGACCTGCTCGATGTGGATCCACGACAACAATGAAAATATCTGGTTTGTAAAAAGGGAGATCGTTATTTCCGCCATCCCAGAGAATAACATCGGCTTCCCGTTCAGCTTGATTCAAAATAGCTTGGTAATCCACACCGGCATAAACGATGGAGCCACGGTTGATATGAGGTTCGTATTCTTCCATCTCCTCAATAGTACAATTTTGAAGTGATAGATCTTCAATGGTTGCGAAACGCTGAACTGTCTGCTTTACAAGATCGCCATAAGGCATGGGATGCCGGATGACTGCAACTTGTTTTCCAGATTTTTTTAATATTTCCGCCACTCTACGGGTTGTCTGACTTTTCCCACACCCTGTCCTCACCGCTCCAATAGCCACAAGGGGTTTGGACGATTTAATCATCGTTTTTTCTCCACCCAACAGCTTGAAATTGGCACCGCATTTGATTACCTCTGACGCTTTATGCATGACGTACTCATGGGAAACATCACTATAAGTAAAAACCACATCATCTACAGCGAGATCAGAAATAATTTGTGACAGATTTTTTTCATCTAAGATTGGAATTCCATTAGGGTAGTGACTTCCTGCTAATTCAGGCGGATAGGTTCGACCCTCGATATTAGGTATTTGAGTAGCGGAAAATGCAACGACTTCTACGTCAGGGTTATTGCGATATACAACGTTAAAGTTGTGAAAATCACGTCCTGCTGCTCCCATAATTAACACTCGTGTTTTGCTCATTGTTTCTCCATGGTCGAATTATAGTTATTGGTGATTGGTGAGTAGTGACTCCTTACTTGTTAGATAAGTTGTAGCAGATAAAATAGTTTTTCTCATTTGCAAGCTGAGAGCCTTCGACTGTACTCATGCCGAAGACTCAGTCGAACGCTGGCAGATGCAAGTGGAGATGGAAGACATGGACATATACAATCTGTTATTCAAAGTGGCGATTTTTTCCGTAGTTATTACCTATTATCTGACTTTCTCATAATAAATAAATATTTGAATCCTCGAAGGTAGAAATTGAACCTTCTTGCACGCTCATGCCATATAGGAGTATTAGATGTTTGATGACGTCTGGCAACACATACTAGGTCAACAGTTTCAAAATATTTGAGAAGCCTTTGATGTAGTTTAATACCAACTGGTATAAATCCTGATTTCTTTCTCCAATGGTCTCCTATAAGCCAAGCCATTACCTTACCAGGTTTCAATATTCTGTATATCTCTTTAGCTACTTTCTCAAGTTCATCGAAGAACTCTTCTTTTTCGCATGATATTTTACCAATGCAGGCTGAGTGATCTGAATATTTAATATTGTCAGAGTATGGAGAATCTATAAAAACAAAATCTGCAGAGTTATCCTGTAATGGAATTGACCTTGCATCATTTTGAGTAATGTCGTCTCTATGTGAAACAACATCATATCCGATAACACGCCTATTCAATTCTTTAGCCACATCAATAGTAGTTCCGCTACCGCACATTGGATCTACTACCAAATCCTCCTCCTTAGTATATCTCTGTAATAAGTTCCATATCACAAATGCAGGAGTGACTCCACTAAACTTATTATCACCATGTGGTCTATCACCATAATTTTG